>NZ_JBHXTL010000070.1:3965-52517 GCF_042677365.1 Kitasatospora sp. NPDC127116 | reverse complement strand
TCGTCAAGGCGAACGAGGCCGCCAAGAGCAGCAAGGACGCGGCGGGTGCCGCACTCAGTGCCAAGGGCAACGCCGATTCCGCGGCGGGCTCGGCCGAACAGGCCGGTGCCTACGCGGACAGCGCCGGCGGGCAGTCCGCCAAGGCCAAGCAGGCCGCGGCGGCGACGCGCCGCTCGGCCGCCGAGGCCGGCCGCGCCGCCGCCGCCTCCCAGCAACTGGCGGCCGAGGCCGTCACGAAGGCCGACGCGGCCGCGGCGCTCCTGAAGTCCGCGGGCGAGCACGCCGCCGCGGCGGCGCAGGCCGCCCGGGACGCCGCCGACCACGCCGGTCAGAGCAGCAACGCCGCGCAGGAGTCCACCGACCACGCGAACGCCGCCTCCGGCTTCGCCGCGGACGCCCAGACCGCGGTCGACAAGGCCAACGAGATCCAGGACCTGGCCCGCCGCACCGAGGCCGAGGACCTGACCAACCGCACCGCGGCCGCCGTGGAGAAGGCCCGCAAGGCCAAGGCCGACCAGGCCGACAAGCAGGCGCAGACCGACCAGGCCGCCCAGGACGTCCAGAAGGCCAAGGCCGAGGCCGACCGCCTCGCCGCCCTCGCCAACCAGCCCGGCGCCACCCCGGCGCAGGTCGCCACCGACGGCCGCAAGCTCGCCCTCGTCTCCCGCAAGATGTCGAGCACCTGGGGATCCGCGGCGGCCGACGCGGCTCTCACCGGCAACGACGCCGCCGTGTTCTCCTACCTCAAGGCCGGCCGCAAGCAGGCCGAGGAGCACGACGCCCGCGACCGAGCCACCAAGATCTACGGGGACTCGGAGAGCGACGGGGTCCGCACCGCCGCCTACACCGCACTCCAGGGCACCACGGACCAGGTCAACGCCTTCCTGACCAGTGGTCAGTTCGATGCCGCGGCGCCGGAGAACCGGCTGACGATCACCCGCGTCAGCGACAGCGCCGGCCCCGCAGTCAAGGCCGCGGCGGACGCCGCGCTGCGGGTCAACACCCCCGCCGCGCTGCGGGACTTCCTCGGCAAGGGCCTGGCCGACGCGCAGGCCGCCGACGACCGCCTCGTCGCCACCCGGCTGGAGGACGCCCCGGACACCGAGCCCGAGCTCAAGGCCGCGGCCAAGGTCGCCCTCGAAGGCCCCGTCCAGGACCTGCGCACCTTCGTGGCCCAGGGCCAGTTCACCGCCCAGCAGAAGGACCGGCTCACCGCCGTCCACGTCGCCGACGTCAAGGGCCTGATCGCCGAGGCCACCGCCGCCGCCGCCACCGCCCAGAAGAACGCGGCCACGGCCCAGGCCGCCGCCGCCACCGCCCGCGGCGCCGCCGCCGAGGCCAACGGCTACGCCGCCCAGGCCCAGGCCTCGGCCAACACCGCCGCCGACTACGTCACCAAGGCCCAGGCCGCCGCCGACGCCGCCCAGGCCGACGCCGCCAGGGCCGCAGCGGCCGCCAAGAGCGCGAACGCCGCCAAGGCCTCCGCCAACCGCGACGCCGCCAAGGCCGTCTACTCCGCCAACCGGGCCGAGCAGTCGGCCCGGCAGGCTCGCTGGTCGGCGGCCGAAGCCAACGAGTCCGCGAGCGCCGCCCGCAGCTCCGCCGAGGCGGCCGGTCAGGACGCGACGGCCGCCCAGACCGCCGCCGACAACGCCCACGCGACCTACGAGACGCGGCGGGACGCGGAGGAGAAGGCCCGGCTCGCCAAGCTCGAAGCCGAGCGCAAGGAGGCCGAGAAGCAGGCCCAGGCCGCCAAGGAGAAGCAGGACTCGATCGCGGCGATCGAGGAGGAGATCAAGAAGGCGAAGGAGGACAGCGAGAACGTCAGCTACCTCTACCACCTCTTCTCCGAGAGCATCCACCTCACCCTCGACGTCATCGGCGGTGCGGGCGGCGTCATCGCCCCCGGCCTCGCCGACATCGCGGACCTCGTCAACTGCGCCTACTACGCCGTCGAGGGCCGCACCACCGACGCGGTCACCTCCTGCATCGGAGCGATCCCCTTCATCGGCGACGGTGCCGCCGTCGCCAAGCTCGCCCAGTGGGCCAAGAAGTTCGGCTCCTGGGGCGAGAAGGCCGTCGAGTTCATCAAGAAGCTCGTCACCCGTCTTCCTCCGCCGACCTGCCCGCTGAACAGCTTCCCGGCCGGCACCCGCGTCCTGATGGCCGACGGCTCCACCCGCGCCATCGAGACCGTCCAGGTCGGCGACGAGGTCCTCGCCACCGACCCCACCACCGGAGTCGCCGGTCCCCGTCGGGTGTCGGCCACCATCTACACCCCGGACGACCGCGACTTCACCGACATCTCCCTGGGCGCCGGGCAGTCCCTGACCAGCACCGGCCACCACCCCTTCTGGTCCGAGAACCGGAAGTCCTGGACCGACGCCGCCGACCTCAGGACCGGCGACGAACTGCGCGACCCCGCCGGACAGCCCCGGCGCATCGAGGACGTCCGGAACTGGAACACCCTCCAGCCCGCCTACAACCTCACCGTCGAGGACCTCCACACGTACTACGTGCTGGCCGGTGACCTGCCGGTCCTGGTCCACAACACGACGAACTACTGCCCGAAGCGTCTCGCCCTCGGTCTCAGCGAAACCCTGGAGGGCAAGGACCTGATGAGCCCGTTCATCAAGCTCACCAAGTCCGAGTCGTACATGCAATTCCCCGACGGCACGGACTGGAAGCAGACCGTCCGTGACGCGCTCGCCCCGGGGAAGGACACCGAAATCGTCTTCAACCTCACCGGCTTCGGGAAGGATCTGGCACGGGAGTGGGCCGCGGCACAGGAGGGGATGGCGGTTCCCGTGCAGCCCTTCACGGGCTGGGAGCTGGCCATGATCAAGGCTGCGCCGAAGGAGGTACGGGATCGCGTGAAGTGGTACCTGGACGGTGTAGAGACGACGAGCCCCTTCGACTGAGACGAGCCCTTCGCATGACCAACGGGATGACGTTCCTGGCAGGAATCGACGATCTGCCCCTGCGGACCGGGCGGGCCTTCCGCCCCTGGTCCTACTCGGTGTCGCACCGCTGCCTGGTGCTGCGGACCTGGGAGGACGACACGAAGCCGGCCCTGGAACTGGAGTTCAAGAACGTCTTGGCGATGAAGCTCCGACGGAGCTTCGACCAGCTGCACGTGTCCGAGGTCGTCGACGGGGTCCCCGAGATCGACGAATTCGCGGACATCTCGGACGAGGACCGCGAGTTCTTCCGGACCCTGCTGTTGTCCGACGGCACCCACCAGGGGTTCGTCGTGTGCAGCCGCATGCAGCTCGTGAGCCTGTGACACGACTCCGTTGATCCCGAGGCGTGAGGGCGTCCTGCCGGTTCCGTCCGGCAGGACGCCCTTCCCCTCGGCCGTAGGCCCCCTCCGAACCCGGAGGGGGCCTACGCGCTTTCCCGGCCGGCGCGTTGTCGGGCCGGGGTGCGGCGCGCCGCCCGGTCCGCCGCGGAGGGCGGCGTCGACGGCGCCGGCCACGCGCTGCCTGACCTCGGGTGACGGGGTGACGGTGATCGCGACGCCGGCGGCGCGGCCGTCCCCGGTGGTGTCAGCAGCCGATGTAGCGCATGGTGACGCTGGTGAAGCGGGTGCCCGAGGGGGCGTAGAGGGTGATGGCGCGGGACTTGCCCTTGCCGCCGGCCCAGTCGCTGTCGACGCGGCCGCCGTTGGAGAGGTTGCCGCGCACGTAGGGACAGCGGCCGTCCGCCTTGGTGTCGTGCACCGTGCCGACGACCTTGGTGTTGTTGTTGCACCACTTGCCGTTCGCGTAGCCCTCGCCGGAGCTGACGCTCCAGTTCTGGGTGCACGAGTCGGCGGGCGGCGCGGCGTGGGCGCCGGTGGCCGGGAGGATCAGGGCGGCGAGGGTCAGAGCGGCGACGGCGGCTCCGGGGACGGCGAGACGGCGCTTGGACATGGCGGTACCTCCACACGGGTGCACGGTGGACATCCGGGCCGGGGCGTCGGGCGGCGCGAGGGCTCGCGGCTCGCGGCGCGCGGCCCGCGGTACGGCCGACGGCCCGTCCTCGGCGGTCCGACGAGCGTGACGTAGTCGAACGACCGTCGTCAACGGGGGAGTCGGGCGCGGGCGGCGGCGGACCGCCCCGGGGGCACCGGGCCGGTACGGGCGACCCAAGGGGTACGTCCCGCACCATGGGGGTGGGGTCGCCGGCCCGGATCGGTGTACGAACCCAGTGCGGAGGTTCGGCCGCGGCGGGGGCGGGGAACGGCCTCCACCCCCGCCCTCAGGCCCGGTCCTCCCGCTGCGCGCGGTGGGCGGCGACACGGACGCGGGTGGCGCAGCGCGGGGTGCAGTAGCGCTGCGGGGTGCGGCGGCCGGTGTCGATGAAGAAGCGTTCGCAGCCCGGGGCGGCGCAGCGGCCCCAGGCGCAGCCGCCGCGTTCGCCGAGCCACAGGCCGAGGGCGAGGGCGGCGGTGGAGAGCAGCCAGTGGGTGAGGCCGGCGTCGGCGGGGGCGCGGGTGTGCAGGGACCAGGGCCGGCCGGGGAGGCGGACCAGGCGGGGGCTGGCCGGGTGGCGGTCGAGCAGGGCGTTGATCAGTTCGGCCGCCCGGTCCGGGTCGTCCGTGTCGAGGACGGCGATCACCTCGGCGGTGGCCTCGCGCAGTTCGCGGGCGTCGGCGTCGGTGAGCCGGAAGGGCGGACCGCCGTGGCGCTCCAGGAGGGCCTGGAGTTCGGCGGCGCCCGCGCCGGGGTCCTCGCGGACGGTGTTCGCGAGCTCGGCGAGGAAGTGGAGACCGCGGGGGTTGCCGGCGTCGGCGCCCTGGGGCTTGGACTCGGACGCGGCCTTGGGTTCGTACTCGGACTTGGACTTGGGCTTGGGCAGGGGCTTGCGCGGGGGCGGGGAGTCGGACCGGGCCATGGGTCGCCTAGGAATCTCGGAGGGGTTGCCGTCCGGACCATGGTAACTTCAAAAACTCCCATTAGGCGTTACCGAGGAGTGGTGGCATGCAATTCCCGGAGACCACGTCCGTGCTCGTCGTCGGCGCGGGCCCGGTCGGCCTGACCCTGTCCGTCCTGCTGTCCGGCCACGGCGTGCCGCACCTGCTCGTCGAGGCGCACCCCGGCACCTCGCGCCACCCCAAGGCCCGCGGGGTGTCGGCCCGTTCGATGGAGGTCTTCCGGCGGTGCGGCCTGGAGGAGGAGATCCGGCGGGCCGGACTCCCGGCCTCCCAGGTGTTCTTCTACCGGGGCCGTGACCTGGTCGACCCGGACTTCGTCCGCACCGGCCTGGCCGGCGGCCCGGCGGAGAGCGCCGAGCGCACCCCCTCCCCGGGGCTGATCTGCTCCCAGGACGCCCTGGAGGCCGTCCTGCTGCGGCGCGCCCGCCGACTCGCCCCGGGCAGCGTCCGGTTCGCCACCCGCCTGCTCTCCTTCACCCAACGGGACGGACACGTCCACGCCCTGCTGGAGGACCGGGACTCCGGCGAGCGCCGCACCGTGCGCGCCGACCGGCTGGTCGGCTGCGACGGCGCGTCGAGCACCGTCCGCGAGGCGGCCGGGATCGCGATGACGGGGCCGACCGGCCTCGGCCACTACCTGAGCGTCCGCTTCGAGGCGCCGCTCGGCGAGGTCGTCGCCGACCGCGCCAGCGCCTCGTACTTCCTCACCGAACCGGGCCGCGGCGGCTTCCTCGCCGTCGACAACGACCGGCAGTGGATCTACCAGTACCCGTACGATCCCGAACGCGAGGACGCCGCCGCCCTGTCGGCCGACCACCGGGCGCTCGCCCGGCTGGTCCGGGACGCCGCCGGGCTGCCCGAGCTCGCGGTCACCGTCCAGGACACCATGACCTGGCGGATGGACGCCCGCCTCGCCGACACCTACCGCCGCGAGCGGGTGCTGCTCGCGGGCGACGCCGCCCATGTGGTGCCGCCGACCGGCGGGCACGGCATGAACACCGGCATCGGCGACGCGGACAACCTCGCCTGGAAGCTCGCGGCGGTCACCGCCGGGACGGCCGGCGAGGCACTGCTGGACACCTACGAGGCCGAACGCCGCCCGGTGGCCCGGCAGGTCGTCGACATCTCGCTCGCCAACTCCCGCGCCCGGGCCGGCTACCGGATCGACGACGAACTGCTGCTCACCGCCGCCTACCGCTCGACGGCGGTCCTCACCGACCCGGCCGACCCCGCGCTCCCACCCCTGGACCCCGGCCTCTCCGGCCTCGAACACCCCGACGGCACACCCGGCACCCGCCTGCCCCACCTGCGGCTCGCCGGCCCGCCCGGGGCCGTGTCCACCCTGGACCTGGTCGGGCCGGGCTTCACCCTCCTCACGGCCGCCGGGGACACCGCCTGGCGGCGACAGGCGGCCACCGCCGCGGCGGCAGGACTGCCGGTCACCGTGCACGCACTGCCGGCACCCGACCGGTCCGGGGCCGCCGGCCTCCCGCCCACCGGCGCCGTCCTCGTCCGCCCGGACGGCCACATCGCCTGGCGGGCACGGCAGGCTCCCGCCGAGGACGGGCGGCTGCTCGCCGTCCTGCGACGGGTGCTGTCCGCGCCGGACACCGGAACCTCCGGAACCTCTGGACGACCATCTCCTGATGGTCCGTCATGATATGTCGGCCGCACGGGGAAACAGCGCGTCCCGCCACGCCGCCCTGCCCGTTCCGTTCCTGCTCCGACCCCGGCCCCGGACCTCCATGCGGGGTGAAGTACACCTGCAGAACGGTGACTTCGGGCTCGACCAGCCCCGGGGAGGATGCCGGGCAGCACCTCCGGTGGATGCCGCGGCCGGAAGCCCACCGGCAGACTCGGCAAGAGGGGCGGCGACGCGCCCCCGACAGGGGAGGGAAGCAGACATGACGCCACATCCGCGCACATCGAGGGCCGGCATCCGCTCGGCCGCCGCACTCCTGGCCGCCACCGCACTGCTCGGCGCCGGCGCCACGACGGGCTTTGCCGCGCCCTCCGCCGGGCCCCCGGTCGTGATCCAACCCGCCGACGAGGAGGGTGAGTTCCTTCCGGACAGTGCCGAGTCCACCGCGCTGCGCACCACCTTGCAGGGCATCGTCGACGGCGGCTCCTCGGCCGCCGTCGGCGAGGTCCGCCAGGACGGGCGGACCGTCTGGCGCGGGCGCGCCGGGGTGGCCGACCCGGTCACCGGAGCGGCGGTACCCGCGCACGCCCGGTTCAGGATCGGCAGCGTCACCAAGACCTTCGTCGCCACCGTCGTGCTCCAGCTCTCCGCCGAACGGCGCATCGCCCTGGACGACCCGGTCGACGCCCGCCTTCCCGGCGCGGTGCCGAACGGCGCGGCCATCACCGTCCGCCAACTGCTCAACCACACCAGCGGGTTGTACAACTACACCGATGCTCCCGGCATGGATCCCCAGGACGAGGACCAGTACCGCAGCTGGCTGGCCGGACCGCGCTGGCACACCTACCGGCCTGCCGACCTGCTCGCGCTCGCCAACGGCCGTGCCCCGTACTTCCCGCCGGGGCAGGGCTGGCACTACTCCAACACCAACTACCTGCTCGCCGGCCTGCTCATCGAGAAGGTCACCGGCCACCCCTGGCAGCGGGAGGTCGAGCAGCGGATCATCCGGCCACTGGGACTGCGCGACACCACCATGCCCGGCCTGTCGCCGCGGCTGCCCGGCCCCCACGCCCACGGCTACGTGAAGCTCTCGACCGGACCGGTGGACGTCACCGAGCTCAACCCGTCCGTCATGGGCGCCGCCGGGCAGGGCATCTCCAGCGCCGCCGACCTCGACCGGTTCATCGCCGCCCTCCTGGACGGCCGACTGCTGCGCCCCGCCGAACTCGCCGAGATGACCAGGACGGCGGACGCCGGACCGGGACGCGGCTACGGGCTGGGGCTGGCCCGCTTCGACACCCCGTGCGGGGTGTTCTGGGGCCACAGCGGAGACCTCCCCGGCTACTCGACGATGGCCGCCGGCACGGCCGACGGCCGACGCCAACTCGCGCTCTCCCACAACCCGTTCGACCGCTCCGACCCGCGCGCCGCCAAGACCGCCGTCACGGCCTTCCTCACCACGGCCGCCTGCGGGACCGCCCCCGGGCGGTGATCCGCGGCCCGGGCGCGGCAACCAGGGTGCGGCGGCCGGGGATCAGCGCCCGGTGGTGACGACCATGCGGAAGCGGGCCCGGCCGCCGGCCATCCTGGCCACCGCAGCCGCGGTCTCCTCCAGCGGCACCTCCTCGATCCACGCCCGCACACCGGTGCGGGCGGCGAAGCGCAGGGTGTCCTCGGTGTCGACGGCCGTGCCCGAGGAGTGGCCGTAGACCCTCCGGTCCCCGGTGATCAGCTGCAGCGGGCTGATCGAGAGGGCGTCGGCGGAGACGCCGACGACGACGAGCTCGCCGCGCCGACCGAGCCCGTCGACGACGGCGGACATGGCGTCGGCGTTGGTGACCGTGGACAGGACCACCTTCGCGCCGCCGAGCGACCGCAGGGCCCCGGCGACGTCGCCGGCGGTGCTGTCGATGTAGTGCTCGGCGCCGAGCTCGTGCGCCAGCGGCTCCTTCTCCGCACCGCGTGCGACGGCCACCGTACGGAAGCCCATCGCGCGGGCGAACTGCACCCCCAGATGGCCGAGCCCGCCCAGGCCCAGGACCGCGACCGTGTCGCCGGGCCCGGCGGCGGAGCGGCGCAGGGCGTTGAAGACGGTGATCCCGGCGCAGGCCAGCGGGGCCGCCTCGGCGGCGGTCAGCCCGTCGGGGATCGCGGCCAGGGCCATGGCCGGGACGACGACACTGTCGGCGTAACCGCCGGGGTAGGCCGCCCCGGGGACCTGCAGCTCGGGGCAGTGGATGCCGTCACCCGAACGGCAGGCGTCACAACGGCCGCAGCTGCCGCCGTACCAGCCGACGGCGACCCGGTCACCGACCTTCCAGCCCTCCACCCCCTCGCCGAGGGCGTCGATGCGGCCCGCGATCTCGTGACCGGGGGTGACCGGGAACGTCGTGCCCGGCAGGGCGCCACCGGCGATCAGGAGGTCGGAGTGGCAGACGCCGCACGCCTCGACGGCGACGCGCACCGCCCCGCGCCCCGGTTCGCGGACCGGCACCTCGGACAGTTCGGGCGCCGCCCCCGGGGCTGCGACCAGCACGGCGCGCTGCAGGCCGTCGGAGGAGGTGGACGAGGTGGCAGCCATGGTGGAGAACCCTTCCGTACGGAGTCGAAGGCCGAAGGCCGAAGGCCGGATGTCGGAGGCCAACGGCGGGCGGCGGGCGGCGGGCGTCACTCGCCCCGGCGCTCCCACCAGCTTCGTCCCTCCGCCGCCGTTTGTCCGCGCACGCCCGCCGCACCGACTCCCGGGCCCGGCGGGCGTCATCGGGCGAAAGGCCGCACCGTCGGTGCCCCGGCGGCGAGAATGTGGTCCGCGTCCCGCTGGGAACGGTCCCGACCCCGAGGAAGGCTTGTGATGACGCAGAGCGCACCCGACTTCGCCGAGCTGCTGAGGGGCGCCACGCGCTCCGCCGCGCACCTGGAGATGCGCGACACCTACTCGGTCGGCGAGGAGGTCGAGCCCTTCGACCGCTTCAGGAGGACCGGCGAGGTGGACAACGACCCGAACACCTCGTTCTGGCCGACGTGGATCCCCCTGGTGGAGGATGCCGTCTCCCGGGGTGTCGTCCTGCGCCGCGCCCGGATCGTCTCGGAGCCGGTGACCGACTACATCAGGTACGAGCACGCCGTCACCCCCGTCAACCTCGCGGCCGGCGAACAGGTCCGGTGGCTTCCCCGGAGCCGGGCATCGACCATCGCCCTCCCGGGCAACGACTTCTGGCTGATCGACCGGCGACTGGTGCTCTTCCACTGGTTCACGGGCGACGGCGACTGGGCGGGCCACGCCTTCACGGAGGACCGGGCCGCGGTGGACCTCTGCTCCGCGGCCTTCGAGGCCGTCTGGGCGGCGGGCGTCCCCCACGAGAAGTTCACCGTCGAGTAGTTCGCCGTCGAGAGGTTCGCCGTCGAGTAGTTCACTGTTGAGAGGTTCACCGTCGAGAGGTTCACCGTCGAGAGGTTCGCCGTCCGACGCCACGGGCACCGGACGCCTGCCGCGCCTCTCTCCGAGGCACGGCGGGCGAGGTGCGCGGTTCTCAGTGCCGGTGGTGGTTGTCGGGTTGGGCGGGGTCGCCGGGGTGTTCCAGGCCTTCGACCAGGGTGAGGCGTCGGGCGCGTGCGTGGTCGAGCCAGCGGACGAAGGCGGCGCGGCGGGCGGCGTCGCGGAGGGTCGGGGCGGGGTCGGGGGGCTCCGGGGGCGTGGTCACGGTGAGCAGGGCGGCTTTCCAGGGGCCGGCGGTGACCCATGTGCCGGGCGGGGCGGCGCGGAGGGCTTCGGCGAGGGCGGTCGGGAGGGTGTCCGGGTCGGCCTCCAGTTCGCCGTCGGGGAGGGCGAGGTGCCAGCGCTCCGCCGGTGGGCGGGTGGTCATGGTGCGGTAGTGGGCGATGTCGGCGGGTGAGGGTTCGACGTCGGCGGTGACGGCCGCGTAGACGGCGCGGACGGCCGGGTTGCCCTCGAAGGCGGCCGCCGTGATGGAGCCGAGCTCGACGGCGGCCTGCTGGTCGAGGCGGGCGGGGCCGTCGGGGGCCACGGGCAGCCGGCGTTCGGCGGCGACCGCCTCGCACAGCGCCTCGGTCAGCAGGACCTGGGCGACCCATCGGGTGAGCTGGCGGTCCTCCGAACTGCCGGGCTGCGGCAGGGCGGTGGCGCGCGGGCCGTTCCGCAGGGCGGCGAGGCGCTGGTCGAGTGCCGTCCGCGGGAGCGGGCGTCCGTCGAGCAGGCCGAGCGTGGTCATGCCTCCACCACCAGGGCGACGGTCGGGGCGTACTGGCAGCGGCCGAACCACATGACCTTGGCGAGGGCCCAGTACGAGCCCGGGTCGGTGGATTCGGGGACGGTGACGGGGAAGTCGACGGTCGTGGCGGTGCCGGCGGGGGCGGTGAAGCCGCGGACGGGGTCGGCGACGGCCTCCCAGGTGCCCCACGGGGAGACGAGCTGGAGTTCGCCGCGGATCTCGCCGCGCGTGCGGTTGGTGAGGACGAGGGAAAGGGTGGCCCGGCCGCCGGGGGCCACGCGCAGGGTCTCGGTGGAGACCTCGACGTCCAGCCCGGTGTCGCGGCCGGTGGTGGCCTTGGTGCCCTGGGCGATCGTCCAGTCCTCGGGAGTGTCGCCGGGTGCGGGGAGCAGGCCGGGCAGTTCGCCGACGGCGATGGTCACCACGTCCTCGATCCGCTGGCCGTCGTGCTCGATGCGGACGGCGGCGAAGTACAGCCCGGGCTCGGCCCCGGCCGGCGGGGTGACGGTGACCGGGAAGCGCAGGTGCCCGCCGGCCTCCAGCCGGTACGGGCGGCTGCCGGGGCCGGTCGTCCAGCCCTCGGGCGGCAGCACGACGGCCGTGCCCTCGACGGCGGCATCGCGGAGCTGGGAGGAGAGCGCGACCGACAGCGTCACCGGCTCCCCCGCCGTTCGCAGCAGCCCGGGCGAGGCGCCGACGGACACCGGCAGGTAGCCGAGCGGGGCCGGGCCCCGGTTGTGGAGCCAGTAGCGGGCGTGGACGGGTTGGGCGGGTTCCGCGGTGGGGCCGAGGTCCGTCGCGGCCGCGGGGGCGGTGACGGCCGGGGTCGCGAGCAGGGTGGCGATCTGCGAACCGGCGAGGTCGAGAGCGGAGTCGCCGGAGGGAAGCGGTCGTTCCAGCAGGTCCGCGGCCCGGATCTCGCCCAGGCCGAGCGCGCCGCCGATCCGCGCCGTGCGCCCGAGGCCGGTGGATTCGACGAGCCGGACGGTCAGTTCGCGCCCGAGTGGCGACGTCGAGCCGTGCGCGATCGGGTTGCCGGCCGGTTTGAGCGTCCCGAGCAGCACCTCGCGCTGCGGCTCGACCCGCAGCCAGGACAGGGTGGCGGGCAGCGGCCCGTCCTGCGCCGGGGCGATCCGGGCGTACAGCGGGTGGTTGAACTCCTGGCCCTGGGCGGGCAGTGTGCGGTCCCGCCAGTCGCCGTCCCCTCCCACCAGCGCGTATTTGAACTCGTGCGTCCAGTGCTGGAGTTGGAAGGACGTGCCGTCGGGCAGGGTGCGCCGGGGCGGGTCGATCCAGACGCCCGAGGGCCAGCCGGTGCAGGAGCGCATCAGCGACAGGTGCAGGGCGCCGGTGGTGTCGACGGCGAAGCCGGGCAGACCGAAGCTCAGCAACGCGACGGTGTGTTCGGCCAGTTGCTCCTGGACCGGGGACGGGCAGACGGCGGTGATCCGGGCGTCGGCCAGGTCGTCGACCAGCGCCGCCACGTCGGAGACGACGAGCGCCGGCAGCGCCCGCAGGTCGCGCAGGTCGGCGTCCGGCCGCCAGACCTCGGCGAGCGGGGTCACCGCGGGCACCCACACCGCGCCGTGCGCCTTCAGGACGGCGGCGTACTCCTCCCCCGCCAGCGAGATCAACTCCCGGGCGGCATCGTTGGCTTCCGGCCCACCGACGACGATCCGGAAGTCCGGCAGGTTGGAGTCCACCTCCAGCCAGCCGTACCGCGCCCAGTCCGCCCCCGAGGTGGTGGCGGTGACCCCGACCCGGGCGAGCGCGACCACCAGCGGACGGGCGTCGGCGGCGTCGTCCAGCGCGGGGACGACGACCTCCGCCACCCCGAGGGCGCGCGAGCCGGCCGGCGCACCCAGTGCGTCGGTGAGGTCGACGCGCGCGGTGGCGCCGAGCCCGAACCAGGTGTTGGCGGGGTTGTCCAGGGTCCACGGCGCCTCCGCCGAGTCCACGTCCGGCATCGCGAAGCCGCGCCCGACGACCGCGCCCGCGACCTCGCTGACCGGCAGGCCGCCGGGGACGTCCACCGGGAAGCGCAGCCGCAGCAGCCGGTCGGCGCCGGAGTGGTCCACCACCCGGGTGCGGCAGTCCACCCGGTCGAGGCCGCGCCAGAGCGTGACGGTCTGCTCGTACCGGACGGAGTCGACCGTGCCCTCGATCACGAGGCGCTCGCCGAGCGGCCCGGTCTCCCGGCGGACGGACGCCTCGCCGTCGCCCGAGCCGACGACCGGACCGCTGGGCACCAGGTGCCAGGGGCCCTCGCCGAAGTCGGGGTGCTGCGGGTACTCCTCGTACACCCGCAGCTCATTGCCGATCCGGCCCTCCTGGATCAACTCCCTTCGGCTCGGCAGGTCGTGGACCGAGGTGAGGCCGCCGCCGCGTGCCGGGTCGGCGGTGACGCGGTACCGGTCGCCCTCGATCACGAAGCCGTCGGCCGCCGTCCACGGCTGCTCCGCCTCGCCCTCCACCAGTCGCCAGGTGCGCCAGCCGAGCGCGGGCACCTCGGCGGCCAGGAAGCGCAGCGCCCCCCGGTCGACGGCGCTCGGCACGGGCTCGCCCCGGTCGTCGAGGACTCGCACCGACCGCATGCCGTCCGGCAGTTCGACCGTGACGAGGTCGGTCCGGTCGAAGGAGAGCGTGTTGGTCACCACGATCGCCGAGCCCGCGCCCGCGGTGGGCCCCGCGCTCGCGATGGGCCCCGCGCCCGCCATGGGTCCCGCGCCCGCCGTGGGTCCCGCCCCCGCCGTGGGTCCCGCCCCCGCCGTGCAGATCCGCCCCGCGAGAGCGTCCAGCGCCGCGTCGCGTACGCCGGACGCCAGGTCGTACGCCTCCCGCCAGCCACCGAGCAGGTCCAGGTACACCTGGTCGGACTCGGAGCCGGTGATCGCGTCGTGGTGGGCGCCGTAGGCGAGTTGGCGCCAGACCTTGTCGAGCGCGGCGGCCGGGTAGCGGCCGAGGCCGTGCACGGAGGCGAGCGTGGCGAGCTTCTCCGCGTCCACGGCCGCGACCTCGCCGGCTCGTTGGGCCTGCTTGGTGTCGATGTAGGAGACGTCCTTGCCGGTGTACACCGGGTTCATGTCGCGGGTCTGCGGGCTGGGCCGCCGTCCGGTGGCGGCGAGTTCGGCGCGGACGGCGTCGAGGAAGTCGCGCGGGACGGCGCAGACGAACCGGGGCCAGAGGTACTTGGCGGCCCAGGAGCGGTGGATCTCGGTGACCCACTTGTTCGGCGGGGTGTAGTCCGTCCCGACCGGCAGCAGCAGGTTCTTCGTCGCCCCGACGGGCTTGAGCTTGCGGTACAGCTCGTAGACGGCCTGTTCGGCGGCGGCGAGGTCCGGGGAGGAATCCATCCACCAGCCGGCCGAGTAGTGGTGCGGCATGTAGTGGGTGAGCACGCCCTCGCCGCCGGGGGCGATCCACTCGAACTCGCTCGGGAACTGCATCACCCGGGCGTCGTCCTTGGCCTCCCGGAAGTTCTTCTGGATCGGGCCCCACTGGTGGAAGGGGCCGCGCGCCCAGGCGCTGCCGGTGAGGCCGGCCGCGGCGAGGTGGCCGGGGAACTGCGGGTCGTGCCCGAACACGTCGAGCTGCCAGGCGGTCCGCGGGTCGCCGCCGAGGATGTCACGCTGGTAGCCGATGCCGTGGACGATGTTGCGGATGGTGGTCTCCGCGCCGGTGAGGTTGGTGTTCGGCTCGTTGTAGGTGCCGCCGACGAGTTCGACCTGGCCGCGTTCCAGCAGCAGCCGCAGGGTCTCGCGGCGTTCCGGGTGCTGGTCGAAGTACGGCTTCAGGTAGTCGACTTCGGCGAGCACGAACTTGTACACCGGGTCCCGCAGGGCGAGGTCCAGGTGCGCGTCGACGAGGGCGAAGCCGTTGCGCTCCCACAGCGGCCGGGTGGTGGCGTCGGCGGAGAGCAGTTCCCACGGGGAGGTGTAGGCGGCCTGGGTGTTCCACCAGACCGGGTCGTAGTGGAAGTGCGAGACCAGGAACATCGTCCAGCCGGGCTCGGCGACGTCCACGCTCGCCTCCGCGACGGCTTCCGAGGCCCGCACGGTGACGGGCAGCCGCTCGCCGGGCGAGGCCCCGCCGATCTCCAGCGGGACCTCGACCAGGCCCGTGCCGGTCGCCTCGCCGCGGACGCCCGGGCCGCTGACCGTGATCCGGGCGGCCGGGCCCTCCAGCGTCACCCGCAGCACTTGGCGCGGGGCGTCCTCGGGACCGACGAACAGATCGGTGCTCTCGACGGCGGTGATGGTGACCGGCACGGGGGTGCTTCCTTTCCTCTGACAGGGCAGCGCGGGCCAGCGGGGCTACGCGCCCCAGGCCTCGAACTCGTAGATGCGGGCGGCCGGATCGCCGTTCTGGGTCGGCGTGTTGACCACCAGCCGGACGTACCGGGCGGTGGTGTTCACCGGGTGGGCGGTGGTGCCGGCCGTGTTCCCGGTGACGTCGGCGACGGTCGTCCAGGGGTCGTTCGCGCCCGAGCGGACCTGGACGGCGAAGTCACGGGTGTTGTACGAGGCGCTCTCGCCGCCCGCCGCCGCGTGCTTGACCACGAACTTCGACAGCTGCTTCGCCGAACCGAGGTCCACCTCCAGCCACTTGGCGGAGGTCAGCGCGCACCACTTGTCGCCGGTCCCGCCGCCGACGCTGCCGTTGACGGCCTTGGCCGGGCCCTCGTTGGCGTTGCACTGGCCGGAGGCGGTGGCCGGGCGGTTGAGCGCCAGGTTGACGGAGGTCGGCGGGGTGCCGTTCCAGCTGACGGTCGTGGAGGCGGCAGTGGAGCGCCCGTAGGTGGTGGACACCGCCTCGACGTCCAGTGTGGTGGCGTTCTCGTTGCCGGCCCGGTCGAGCCGCCCGACGAAGTACGCGTCGTTGGGCGTGGCGCCGAGGAAGCTGCGGCTGCCGTCCGCGTTGCGCCGGTAGACCTCGTAGTGGTGGACGTTGCCGCCGGGCGCCGCCGTCCAGGACAGCCGCAGGGACTGGCTGGAGCCGGCCGTCACGTCGCTCGCACCGAGCACGGTGAGGCCGGCCGGGGCCGCCGGGGTCTCCACCGCACCGTCGTAGAGGGCGATCTGTCCGACCCGGAGGTCGTACGCCGGGTCGCTGCCCTCGACCCGCAGGGCGATCTGGGCGACGGTGCGGCCCGCGTACGGGGAGAGGTCGAGGGTGTGCCGTTCCCAGCCGCTGCCGGTGTTGGCGCCGACGTCGACCGTGGTGAAGCTGCTCGGCGAGTCCGTGAACGACACGGCGGCCTTGAGCTTCGTGGGCCCGGCGGCCGGGGTCTTGACCACCAGGTCCAGCCTGGTGTTCGCGGCGACCGGCAGCTTGGCCTGGTACAGCCGGACGGTGTTGGCGGCGTCGAGCTTTCCGCTCAACCGCAGTGAGGAGCCGCCCTGGTAGGCGTCGGTGAAGTCGACGGACGGGGTGAGCCTGCTGCCGGTCGACTCCACCACCCAGCGGTAGGTGGGCGGGACGTCCTGGAGCGAGAGGTTGTTCCAGCCGCCGGTGGCGACCCGGGTGCCGGCCGCGTTGTAGAAGTCGCCCTGCCCGGTGTCGAAGTTGGTGACGAACGGCTTGGCGGTGATCGGCGAGGATTCGGCGACGTAGCCGGCCAGCCCGGGCCAGCCCGCCGAGAGGTCGATCCGGGACGGGTCGTTGTTGGCGCCGACCCAGTAGCGGGCGTCCTTGGCGTAGAAGTCGGCGCGGTCGGTGGCGGACTTCCAGGTCCACTCCGGGCGGTAGAGGCCGAGCGAGGTGGTGTGCGGCTGCCCGGACGGGAAGAGGGTGTTCCAGTCCACGCCGGTGTTGTAGCCGTTGGCCTCGGTGTCGATGCCGGAGTAGAGCTCGTACTCGCTGCGGCCGAGCTGCCGGGCCAGCGCCCGGGAGGAGTTCAGGCCGCTCGCCGACCAGCCGAAGTTCAGGAACATCGAGTCCGAGGTGCGCTTGGAACCCTCTTGCAGGAAGGGCGAGTTGGCGGAGGTGAGGGCGTTCTGCCAGTTGACGGAGCCGGAGGTGGTCATCGCGTCGTACCACATGAACTCGGTGCCGCTCTGCGCCTTGGTGTACTGCATCAGGTTGCGCACTTCGCCCGCCAGCGCCGAATCGCCGCCGCCGGTCTCCTGGTTGATGAACCAGCCGTCGAAGCCGTAGTACTGCGCGGCCTGGACGAGCTTGTCGGCGACGGGGTAGCGGCTGCCGGACTTCTGGACGAAGTCGCGCACCCACTGGAGCTGGCCGCCGTACGCGCCGGGCGGGAAGAAGACCGTGCCGTACACCTTGACGCCGTTGCGGTGGGCGGCGTCGATCACGGTCGGGTTGGGGGCGAGGATCAGGCCCTCGCCGGCCGAACCGCCCCAGAACACCAGCTTGTCGACGTACTGCCAGTAGCCGAAGGCGTAGTAGTTGGGATCGGCGGAACCCTGCGAGGGGTTGTTGGAGGTGGGACCGAAGGAGACCAGGGAGGCGATCTTCCCCTCGCCGGCACGGGCGTTGGGGTTGGCCCGCAGCGCCGGGTCGCCGGTGCGCGGCTGGAGCGGGACGCGGGAGCGGTTGAAGCGGGCGTCCGGGTCGGTGGCCGGGTCCCAGGTCAGGATGCTGTTGGGGTACCAGTACGAGGCGAAGGGCTGGGTGCCCGAGCCGACGGTGACGGCGGGCGCCGCTGCGGGTATCGGGTCGGCCCGGGCCGCGGGGACGGCGGTCAGCGCGGCCGTCGCGAGGGCGGCGCCGAGCAGCAGGGGGAGGCGTCGTGACATGCGGTGGCTCCGATCGAGCGGAGGAGGGTGGGGGCGGGCCCGCCGTCGCGGACGGGCCCGACTGCATGCGGGCGTGCCGGTGCTGGATCGAGTGGGGGTCGCGCCGCCGCCGGGCTTCCTCGGCGCACGGAAGCGCACGGGAAGGTACGGGAACGTACGGGCGCGGCGGGGAGCGGGACGGGCGGCGGAAGCCGAACGGAGTGCGGCGGAGCGCGCCGAGCGGAGCCCGCTCGGCGCTGCGAGGCTAAACCGGTTCAGAACCGCTGTCAACGATGCGCGCAGCATCCACCCGGCCGGGGGAACCCGCGACGGAACCGGCGGGCGAACCGGCCGCAGAACCGGAAGGCGGACCGGCGGGCGAAGCGTCGACAGGACCGGCGGGCCCGGCGGGCGAAGCGCCGGAGGAGGCCTCCGGGGGGCCGGCCGGCACGGCCCCCGGCGGCGAGGTGGACTCCCGCACGGTCAGCCGCGGCGTGGGCATCTGGAGGTCCCGCCCCGGCCCGGCCTCGTCCAGTGCCGCCAGCAGGCTGCGCGCGACCTGCTCCCCGAGCGCGAAGGTGTCCCGGCTGAGCGCGGTCAGCGGCGGGTGGACGATCCGGGCGAGCACCGAGTCGTCGAACGAGACGATGGACAGCTCGCCGGGCACCGCGACGCCCATCTCCCCCGCCACGCCGAGCCCGGCGACGGCCATCACGTCGCTGTCGTAGACGATCGCGGTGGGCCGCCTGGCCCGGGACAGCAGGGTCCGGGTGGCGGCCGCGCCCTCGGCGTCGCTGAAGTCGGTGGGCACCGACACCGCCTCCTCCAGCCCGAGCCGGCGCGAGGCGTCGCGCAGTGCGCGGATCCGCCGCTGGGTGTGCTGGAAGTGCGGCAGCCCGGCGAGGTGGGCGATCCGGCGGTGCCCGATGGCGGCCAGGTAGTCGACGATCGAGAGCATCGCCTCCCGGTCGTCGGCCCAGATCCGCAGCTGGTTGCCGCCCTTGCCGGGCCCGCCCAGCACCACTGCGGGCAGCCCGAGTTCGTCGAGGACCGGCAGCCGCGGGTCCTTGACCTGCAGGTCGACCACGATGAAGCCGTCCACCCGGTGCTCGGAGGCCCAGCCCCGGTAGACCTCGATCTCGGCGGCGGTGTCCTCGACCACCATCAGGTGCAGCGCGACCGCCCTGGCCGAGAGCACCGCCTGGAGCCCGGACAGCAGTTGGCTGAAGAACGGCTCGACGCCGATGGTGCGGGCCGGCCGGGCGATCACCAGGCCGACGGCGTCGGCCCGGGCTCCGCCGAGGGCGCGCGCGGCGCTGTGCGGGCGCCAGTTCATCTCCTCGGCGACACCCAGGATCCGGGCCCTGGTCGCCTCGCTGACGCCGGGGCGGCCGTTGAGCGCGAAGGACACCGCGCCCTTGGAGACACCGGCCCGGCGGGCGATGTCGGCGATCGTCGGTCTGCCCACTGAACCCGACTCCTTCTCTTGACATCCAAGTTTAGGCGGGAGCATAGTCCCTGGCATAGCTAGACCGGTTTAGTTAGTCAGGTTGCGGAATCCGGCACAACCCCCGAGCTCGGCACGATCCCCCACCCACCCCCAGGACCGGGAGACCCTCATGCGAAGAATCTGGGCGGCACTGACCACGACCGCGCTCGCCACCGCCGCGCTCACCGGCTGCGGACTCGGCTCCGGCGACACCAAGGACAGCGACGCGGTGGCGAGTGCGGCCGCCACCGGCGAGGTCAAGGGCAAGGTCTCGCTCCAGACCTGGGCGCTCAAGCCGAAGTTCACCGACTACATGCAGGGCGTGATCGACGGCTTCAAGAAGAAGTACCCGGGCGTCGAGGTCGACTGGCTGGACCAGCCCGGCGAGGGCTACTCCGACAAGGTGCTCAGCCAGGCCGCCGCCGGCAGCCTGCCCGACGTGGTCAACCTCCCGCCGGACTTCGCCTTCCCGCTGGCGAAGAAGGACGTCCTGCTGGACGTCGCCAAGGCCGACCCGAAGCTCGCCGAGGAGTACGTCCCCGGCGGCGTCGACGCCTACCGGTTCAACGGGTACCAGGGCACCTTCGGCTACCCCTGGTACCTCAACACCGATGTGAACTACTGGAGTTCGGAGCTCCTGACGAAGAACGGCCTGGACCCGCAGAAGCCCCCGGCCAGTCTGGACGAGCTGATCGCCCAGGCCCGGACGATGAAGGAGAAGTCCGGCGGCCAGACCTATCTGATGAGCCGCAAGCCGGGCATCGGGGACCTGTACAACATCGGCGTGAAGATCATGTCCGACGACGGCAAGTCCTTCACCTTCAACACCCCCGAGGCCGCCGCACTGCTCGACAAGTACCGCGACGCCTTCAAGGAGGGCCTGATGCCGAACGGAGTGCTGACCGACACCTACGCCGGCAACTCCAAGCTCTTCAGCTCCGGCACGGTGGCCTGGACCACCGGCGGCGGCAACTACATCACCAGCCTCGCCACCGACAACCCGACCCTCGCCCCGAAGGTCGTCTCCTCCCCCGCGATGGCCACCCCTCCGCTGTACGTCCAGGGCCTGTCCATCCCGAAGAACACCAAGAACCCGGCCGCCGCCGTGGCCCTCGCCCGCTGGGTGACCAGCCCCGAGAACCAGGCCGCCTTCGCCCACCTGACCAGCGTCTTCCCGTCCACCAAGGCCTCCGCGAACGACCCGTTCTTCAGCAGGAGCGACGGCACCAACGCGGGCGACGCCAAGGTGATCGCCTTCACCTCGCTCGCCAAGGCCAAGCTGATCCAGCCCGTCGAGGTGGACGACGCGATGGGCACCGTCATCAAGCAGCAGTTCGCCCTGGCCATCAGCGGCGACACCAGCTCCAAGCAGGCGCTGGACACCGCCGTCGAGCAGTGCAACAAGCTGCTCAAGGGCTGACCCCACCGGGCCCCACCGAGGCCTCGCCCGAACCCCGCCGGGCCCGCGGCGTCCCGCCGGAACCCCCACCGCACGCCACCCCGTACCGGCGAAGTACCGGCGACCGGCGGCGGGCTCCCCCGCGCCCGCCGCTCCCGGGAACCACCCGCACCACCCCCAGGCCCCAGGAAGGCACGGCATGACCCACCGGCGTTGGTTCACCCCCTGGCTGCTCGCCGGGCCCGCGATAGTCTGGCTGGCCGTCTTCAACCTCTGGCCGGCCGTCAACACGGTGATCCTGTCCTTCACCAACGCCAAGCCCCTGGGCGGCGGGCGGTTCACCGGACTGGAGAACTTCGGCCGGCTACTGGACGACGAGCAGCTCGCCGACGCCCTGCTCAACAGCATCGTGTTCATGCTGGTCTGCCTGCCCCTGCTGACCGTCCTGCCGCTGCTGCTCGCCCTGCTGGTGCAGCGCAGGATCCCCGGCATCACGTTCTTCCGCACCGCCTTCTACACCCCGGTGATCGCCTCCGCCGTCGTGGTGGCACTGATCTGGGGCTGGGTGCTGGACGAACGGGGCCTGGCCAACGGTCTGCTGCACCAGGCCGGGCTGGCCGGCTCCCCGGTCGCCTTCCTGACCGACCGCTGGCTGCTGCTGTTCAGCGCGATCGCCCTGACCGTCTGGAAGGGCCTCGGCTACTACATGGTCATCTACCTGTCCGCGCTCGCGAACGTCCCGCGCGAGCTGCACGAGGCCGCGGCCGTGGACGGCGCCGGCCCGCTGCACCGGTTCTGGCACGTCACCCTGCCCGGGGTGCGCCCGACCATGATCCTGATCTCGGCGCTGATCTCGGTGAGCTCGCTGCGCGTCTTCTCCGAGCTGTACGTGCTCTCCAACGGCCTGGGCGGCCCCGGCGGCCGGGACATGTCGGTGGTGATGCTGATCCAGATGTACAGCCGCGGCTTCAACGGGCACCTGGGCTACGCCTCGGCGCTCAGCCTGCTGCTGTTCGTCGTCACCCTCGGCCCGATGCTGTTCCTGATGCGGCTGAACCGGAAGGCGGCCTGACCTCCCATGACCACCGTCCGTACGTCCCGGTCCCACGACGCGACCACCGAGCCCGCCGGCCCCATCGGGCCCGCCAGGCGCTCCCGGGGCTTCAACACCCCCTCCACCGCGCAGACCGCCGCCCGCTACCTGCTCCTGGTGCTGGTCCTGCTGCTGGTCATCGGCCCCTTCCTGTGGCAGCTGTCCACCTCCCTCAAGGGCCCCGCCGAGGACGTGTACACCCGCACCCCGAGCTTCCTGCCCGACCAGCCCACCCTGGGCAACTACGGCAAGGTCGCCGACGTCATCCCGGTGTGGACCTACGCGCTCAACTCGGTGATCGTCGCCGTGGTCTGCATCACCGGCAACGTGGTCGGCTGCACCCTGGCCGGCTACGCGCTCGCCCGGCTGCGCTTCCGCGGGGCGAAGCTCGTCCTCGGCCTCTTCCTCGCCACCCTGATCCTGCCCGGCGAGGTCACCATCGTCTCCCAGTACGTGCTGGTGCGCGGTCTCGGCCTGGCCGACAGCCTGGCCGGGGTCGCGCTGCCCGGCTCGATCGCGATGCTCAACGTGCTGCTGATGCGCACCGCCTTCGCCGCCGTGCCGGCCGAACTCGACCAGGCCGCGCTGGTGGACGGCGCCAACGTCTGGCAGCGGCTGTGGCACATCGGTCTACCGAACGTGCGCGGGATGCTCAGCGTGATCGTGATCTTCACCTTCATCGGCGCGTGGGACGACTTCCTGTGGCCGCTGATCGTGCTCAACGACCCGCAGAAGTACACCCTCACCGTCGGGCTCCAGTACCTCAACGGCACCTTCTCCGCCAACCCCCGGCTGATCGCGGCCGGCACCATGATCGCCTTCCTGCCGATCGTCGTGGTGTTCGGCGTCTGCCAGCGCTTCTTCTTCAAGGGCGTGGAGGAGGGAGCCGTCAAGGGATAGCCCGCCCCAGGGATCGGCCCACCGCCCGTACGCCCCAAACCCGTTGAGGAAGCCCTCCGATGGCCACCGCCCCCCGCTTCGGCGTCAACTACACCCCCAGCGCCGGCTGGTTCCACCACTGGCTCGACTTCGACCTCGACGCCGTGCGCGCCGACTTCGACTCCATCGCCGCCCTCGGCCTGGACCACGTCCGGGTCTTCCCGCTCTGGCCGGTCTTCCAGCCCAACCGCACCCTGATCCGTCCGCGCGCCGTCGAGCAGCTGACGGCCCTGGTGGACGCGGCCGGCGAGCGCGGACTGGACGTCGCCGTGGACGGCCTGCAGGGCCACCTGTCCAGCTTCGACTTCCTCCCGTCCTGGACGCGGACCTGGCACCGGCGCAACATCTTCACCGACCCCGAGGTGCTCGACGGCCAGGCCGCCTACCTGCGCACCCTCGCCGGGGCGCTGCACGAGCGGCCCAACTTCCTCGGAATGACGCTCGGCAACGAGATCAACCAGTTCTCCGGCGCCCCGCACCCCGACCCGGACCGGGCCACCCCCGCCGAGGCGGAGGCCTGGCTGCGCCGGATGCTCGACGCCTGCGAGCAGGGCGCCCCCGGCCGGCTGCACCTGCACGCCTCGTACGACGCGGCCTGGTACCTGGACGAGCACCCGTTCACGCCCTGGCACTCGGCCCGGATCGGCGCCGCGACGGCCGTGCACTCCTGGGTGTTCAACGGCACCGCCCAGCGCTACGGCGCGCACTCCACCGCCACCGCGCAGCACGCCGCGTACCTGGTCGAGCTGTCCAAGGCCTGGGCGGACGACCCGGCCCGCCCGGTCTGGCTGCAGGAGGTCGGCGCGCCCGCCCCGCACATCACGGCCGAGGACGCCGCGCGCTTCACCGGCGCCACCGTGGAGGCCGTCCTGGACTGCCCGGACGTGTGGGGCGTCACCTGGTGGTGCTCGCACGACGTGGACCGCTCGCTCGCCGACTTCCCCGAACTGGAGTACAGCCTCGGCCTGTTGACCACCGACCGGAGGGTCAAGCCGGCCGGTGCCCGGCTCGCCGAGGCAGCCGCCGAGGCCCGCCGGTCCTGGCAGCCGCCGAAGCCGCGCAGCACCGCCGTGGTGGTCGCCACCGGCGACGAGGTCACCTCGCCCGGCCGCTCGGTCTGCGGCCCCGGCGGTTCGGCGTACGAGGCGTTCATGCGCCTCGCCGAGGCGGGCGCCCGCCCGACCGCGGTCCTCGCCGAGCGCGCCGAGGACCGCGTCCACCTCGCCGCGCGCGGCATCACCGAGGTGGTCCACCCCTGCGACGTACGTTCTCTCTGACCGCGACCCAGCCCGCGACCCAGCCCGCAACCCAGCCCGCAACGGAGCCCGCTGACATGCACGATGACCGCACCCTGGTCGAGTCCCGCCTCAAGCGCGTCCTGGACGAGCGCATTCGCCCGGCCGTGTACCCCGAGTCCGTCCCGCTGGAGGTCGGCATCTGGACGGCCCCCGGCGAGCCCGTCCCGGTCGCCGAGGGCCTGGCCGCTCCGCGCACCCCGATCGCGGTGGGCGACGCCTGGGGCGCGCCCTGGGGCACCAGCTGGATCACCGTGACCGGTACCGTCCCCGAGGCCTGGGCCGGGCGCACCGTCGAGGCGCTGATCGACCTCGGTTTCGACGCCAACATGCCCGGCTTCCAGTGCGAGGGCCTGGTCTACCGCCCGGACGGCTCCCCGGTGAAGGGCCTCAACCCGCAGAACCAGTGGGTGCGGATCGCCGCCCCGGCGGCCGGCGGCGAACAGGTGCTGCTGCACGTCGAGGCCGCCTCCAACCCCGTCATCCTGGACTACCACCCGTTCCTGCCCACCGAGTTGGGCGACAAGGAGACGTCCGGCGACCAGCCGCAGTACAAGCTGGCCCGGATGGACCTGGCCGTCTTCGACGAGACGGTCTGGCAGCTGGTGCTGGACCTGGAGGTGCTCGGCGAGCTGATGGCCGAGCTGCCGGTGGAGGGCGCCCGCCGCTGGGACATCCTGCGCGCGGTCGAGCGGGCGCTCGACGCCGTCGACCTCCAGGACGTCAACGGCACTGCCGCGGCCGCCCGTTCGCAGCTCGAAGCGGTGCTGGCCGCGCCCGCCGTGCCCTCCGCGCACCGGATCAGCGCGATCGGCCACGCGCACATCGACTCGGCCTGGCTCTGGCCGCTGCGCGAGACCGTCCGCAAGGTGGCCCGCACCACCGCCAACATGACGGCGCTGCTGGAGGACGAGCCGGACTTCCGCTACACCATGTCCCAGGCCCAGCAGTTCGCCTGGATCAAGGAGCACCGCCCCGAGGTGTACGCGCGGGTGCGGAAGGCCGTCGCCGAGGGCCGGTTCGTCCCGGCGGGCGGCATGTGGGTGGAGTCCGACACCAACATGCCGAGCTCGGAGGCGATGGCCCGGCAGTTCGTGCACGGCAAGCGGTTCTTCCTGGACGAGTTCGGGGTGGAGAACCACGAGGCCTGGCTGCCGGACACCTTCGGCTTCGCCGGCGGCCTGCCGCAGATCATCCGCAACGCCGGCTCCAAGTGGCTGCTGACGCAGAAGATCTCGTGGAGCCAGATCAACAAGTTCCCGCACCACACCTTCCTCTGGGAGGGCATCGACGGGACCAGGATCTTCACCCACTTCCCGCCGGTGGACACCTACAACTGCTCGATGAAGGGCAGCGAGATCGCCCACGCGGCGAAGAACTTCAAGGACAAGGGCGTCGCCCGGCACTCGCTCGCCCCGACCGGCTGGGGCGACGGCGGCGGCGGCACGACGCGCGAGATGGTCGCCAAGGCGGCCCGGATGAACGACCTGGAGGGCTCGGCCACCGTCCGCTGGGAGAACCCCGCCGAGTTCTTCGCCAAGGCGGAGGCCGAGTACCCGAACCCGCCGGTCTGGGTCGGCGAGCTCTACCTGGAGCTGCACCGGGCCACCCTGACCAGCCAGGCGAAGACCAAGCAGGGCAACCGGCGCAGCGAGAACCTGCTGCGCGAGGCCGAACTCTGGTGCGCCACCGCCACCTTGCGCACCGGCGCGGCTTACCCGTACGAGCAGCTGGACCGGATCTGGAAGACCGTGCTGCTGCACCAGTTCCACGACATCCTGCCCGGCTCGTCCATCGCCTGGGTGCACCGCGAGGCCGAGGCGACGTACGCGGCGCTGGCCGGCGAGCTGGAGGGGCTGATCGGCGCGGCCCAGCAGGCACTGGCCGGGGCGCCCTCGGGCGGGCGCGAGCTGGTGTTCAACGCGGCGCCGCACGCCCGCTCGGCGGTGCCGGGCGGCGGGGCCGGCGCCACCGCCCCGCCGAGCGGCACCTGCGAGGCCGTCGAGCGCGCCGAGGGCGGCTTCACGCTGCGCAACGGCCTGCTGGAGGTCGTCGTGGACGCGGACGGGCTGATCGCCTCGGTGGTCGAGCTCGCGACCGGCCGGGAGACCGTCGCCCCCGGCAGCCGGGCCAACCTGCTCCAGCTGCACCCCGACTTCCCCAACATGTGGGACGCCTGGGACGTGGACCAGTTCTACCGCAACACCGTCACCGACCTGACCGGCGTGGACTCGCTCACCGCCACCGCGTCCCCCGCCGCGGCCTCGGCGCGGATCACCCGCTCCTTCGGCTCCTCCACCGTCGTCCAGACCCTCACCCTGCCGGCCGGCGAACAGCGCGTGGACATCGACACCGAGGTCGACTGGCACGAGACCGAGAAGTTCCTCAAGACCGCCTTCCCGCTCGACGTCCACACCGAGCGCTACGCCGCCGAGACCCAGTTCGGCCACCTCTACCGGCCCACCCACACCAACACCAGCTGGGACGCCGCCAAGTTCGAGGCGTGCAACCACCGCTTCGTCCACTTCGACGAGCCCGGCTGGGGCGTCGCCCTGGTCACCGCCTCCACCTACGGCCACGACGTCACCCGCACCGTGCGCCCCGACGACGGCGGCACCACGACCACGGTCCGCTTCTCGCTGCTGCGCGCCCCGCGCTTCCCCGACCCGAGGACCGACCAGGGCCTGCACCGCTTCCGGCACGCCCTGGTGCCCGGCGCGGCGATCGGCGACGCCGTCCGCGAGGGCTACCGGATCGGCCTGCCCGAGCGGCGGGTCACCGGCAGCGCCGAGCAGGTCGCGCCGCTGGTGGAGCTGGACAACGACGCCCTGGTGGTGAGCGCCGTCAAGCTCGCCGACGACCGCAGCGGGGACCTGATCGTCCGGGTCTACGAGGCCGGCGGCGGCCGCGCCCGGGGCCGGCTGACCACCTCCTTCCCGCTGGCCGGCGCCGTCCCCTGCGACCTGCTGGAGCGGCCCTGGGACGGCACCCGCGGCGAGGTGTCCGTCGAGGACGGCACGGTGCGCCTCGCGCTGCGCCCGTTCGAGCTGGTCACCCTGCGGCTGCGGGCGACGGCCTGACGTCTACGCTGTTCGGCGCCCCGGCCCCTCGGCCGGGGCGCCGCCCCCTACTTCCTGGAGCCCACCGTGCCGCTCACCCCGCTGTTCGCCGCCCTCGACATCGGCGGCACCAAGATCGCCGGGGCACTGGTCGACGCCGACGGACGGCTGCGGCACCGGCTCCAGCTGCCCACCCCGGCCGCCGAGCCGGGCGCGGCCGTGCTCGCCGTGGTGCACCGGGTGCTGGACGAACTCTCCGGCACGGCCGACTGGGCCGCCGTGACGGCCGTCGGGATCGGCAGCGCCGGCCCGGTCGACCTCGCCGACGGCACCGTCAGCCCGGTCAACATCCCCGGCTGGCGCGGTTTCCCGCTGGTCGCCGAGGTCGCCGCGCACCCCGCGGTGGCAGCGCGCACACTGCCCGTCCGCCTCGCCGGGGACGGCGTCGCGATGGCCGCCGCCGAGCACTGGCAGGGCGCGGCCCGGGGTGCCGGCAACGCGCTCTGCCTGGTGGTGTCGACCGGGGTCGGCGCCGGACTGGTCCTCGACGGCGCGGTCCGCCCCGGCCCCAGCGGCAACGCCGGCCACCTCGGGCACATCACCGTCGACCTGGACGGCGAACCCTGCCCGTGCGGCTCGCGCGGCTGTCTGGAGGGCCTCGCCAGCGGCACCGCCATCGCCCGCCGGGCGCTCGCCCAGGGCTGGCAGCCGGTGGACGGCGACCGGACGGCCCGCGCCGTCGCCGCCTCCGCCGCCGCGGGCGACCCCGTCGCGCTCGCCTCCTTCGACCGCGCCGCCCGAGCGCTGGCCGCCGGGATCGCCGCCACGGCCGCCCTGGTGGACCTCTCCCGGGTCGTCGTCGGCGGCGGCGTGGCCGGCGCCGGGGACGTGCTGTTCACCCCGCTCGCCCGCCACCTGGACCGCTACGCCGCCCTCTCGTACATCCGCGGCCTGGACGTGCGCCGCGCCGAACTCGGCACCGACGCCGGGCTGATCGGCGCGGCCGCCCTCTGCCGCTGAGCCTCCCCGGAGCCGACCGCATGCCGCCGACCGCCCTTCCGCCACCCGCTTCGCCGCGGCCCGCTCTCGCGCCGTTCGCCCTCCTGCGCAACCCCGTCCGCCGCTACGCCTGGGGCTCGCCCACCGCGATCCCCGCGCTCACCGGCCTCGCGCCCGACGGCGGCCCGCAGGCCGAACTCTGGCTGGGCGCCCACCCGTCGGCGCCGTCCCTGCTGTCCGGCCTCGGCGGCGACAGCGCCGGTGTCGGTGTCGGTGTCGGTGTCGGTGTCGGTGTCGGTGTCGGAGAGCAGCCGCTGGACCGGCTGATCGCGGCCGACCCGGAAGGCCTGCTCGGACCGGACACCGTACGGCGGTTCGGCCCGGAGCTGCCGTTCCTGTTCAAGGTGCTGGCCGCCGACCGGGCGCTCTCCCTCCAGGTGCACCCCACCCGCGCCCAGGCCGAGGCAGGGTACGCGGCGGAGCAGGCCCGGGGCATCCCGGCGGACGCGCCGGAGCGGGTGTTCAAGGACCGCGGGCACAAGCCCGAACTCATCTGCGCACTCGGCGACTTCGAGGCCCTCTGCGGCTTCCGGCCCACCGCCGCCACCGCCCGGCTGCTGGACGCGCTCGGTGTGCTGTCCCCCTGGGCCGCCGCCCTGCGCGCCCGGCCCGCCGAGGCCGTGCTGCCCGAGCTGCTGCGCTCCGGGCCGCACGCCTCCGGCGGCGAACTCGCCGCCGTCACCGAGGCCCTGCGCCGCACGGCGGCCGCCGGTGGACCGTACGGCGCGAGCTGCGCCGCGTACGCCCGCCTCGCCGAGGAGTACCCCGGTGACCGGGGACTGCTCGCCGCGCTGCTGCTCAACCACGTCCGGCTCGCGGCCGGGCAGGCGCTGTTCCTGGACGCCGGGGTTCCGCACGCCTACCTGCATGGCGTGGGCGTGGAGTTGATGGCCAACTCGGACAACGTGCTGCGCTGCGGGCTCACCCCCAAGCACGTCGACGTGGACGGTCTGCTGGCGGTCACGTCCTTCCGGCCCGGGGAGCCGGAGGTGCTGGTGCCGCGCCGGCTCGGGGACGACTCCGGCTCCGGCTCCGGCCCGAGTGGTGGAACAGGCACCGGAACCGGCGTCGAGGAGGTCTTCCCCTCCCCCGCCGAGGAGTTCAGGCTCTCCCGCCTGCGCCCCGGCCCGGCCGCCGCCCGGATCGACCTCCCCACCCCGCAGATCCTGCTCTGCGTCTCCGGGCAGGCCCGGCTGCGAACGCCCGGCGGTGCCGAACTCCCCCTTGCGGCGGGCGCGTCGGCCTACCTGCGCCCCGGCGCCGGGCCGGTCGAGCTGACCGGCCCGGGCGCGGAGCTGTTCCGGGCCACCACGGGGTAGCGGCACCCGAGGGCCGCCCGGCAGGGAGCCCGAGAGACCCGCCCTAAGCCGGTGCCGGGTGGCCGAACAGCAGGTCGTAGCCGTCCGGGAGTTGCTCGATCACCTGGTCCAGCAACTCCCCGGGGACCAGGTCGGCGACCGTGCTGAGCACGGCCCCGATGTCCCACTGAACCGTCGCCGGGGTCGCCCCGTCGATCCACCCCACCACGGCCTGCACGAAGCGGTCGGCGGTCAGCGGCTCGGCCGCGGGCACGGCGTCGCGCAGCAGCGAGGCGTAGCCGACGGGCAGCGCATCGGCGAGTTCGATCCGCGCGGACCCCACCAGGTGCTCACCGAGCAGGGCCAGTACGACCCGGGCGGCGTGATCCGCCTCGGCCTCGCCCCGGTACTCGCCGCGCTCCACGACGCGGGCGAGGAAGTCCTCCCAGGAGATGGTCATCGCGTCCTCCTTCCGGTCGGCGGGCTCCGGCCGGACCGGCGGCCTGCTCACCCCGGGCCAGGAGGGGGATCGCAGCCCGTGACCACCGTGGGACGTACCGGTGCCCGTGCTGCTCAGCGTAACTCGCCCCGGCGCCTTCGGAACCGGCCTTCCGCCGTGGACCCGCGGAACCGTGCCTGCGGACGGCCGGGACACCCGGCCGCCGGGGCTCCGGAACGCTCCGGAACGCTAAGGGGCGCAGGGGAGGGCCAGAGGACGCGGGGAGGGCCTGGGACGCGGGGAGGAGCCGGGACGCCGTGCGGCGGGGATGGCCGGCCCCGGCGGATCGGCGCCGTCGTCGATCACGCCGCCGGCCCGCGGCGGGGGCTCACCCCGCCGAGGCGTGGCACCGCCTGCGCGGCCGCCGGGAGGGCGCCATCGCACCGGCGGCCGCGCCGCCCGGTACGCGCTGCGCCGGGGTCGTCGCGGTCACCGCCGCCGCGGCCACCGTCGTGGCGGCACCCACCACCGCCGGGGCCGTCACCGTCGCCGGGGCCGTCACCGTGGTCGCCGCGGTCACCGTCGTGGCCGCCAGGGCCGCCTGGGCGCGGGCCGCGTCCGCCATAAACGCCGAGAGAAAGATCCGCTCGGCCGGGCTCAGCGCCCGCGAGCGGCCGGATTCGCGGTCCCGCGCGACCACCACGGTCCGCGCCCGCATAAAGGTGAGCCGATCCCGGCAGACATTCACCTCGACCTGCACCGAACTGCGCCCCAGCCGTTCCACGGTGAGTCGCACCGACAGCGGCTCGGGCCGGTGGTGCAACTGCTCCAGGTAGTCGATCTCGTGCCTCGCGATAATGAATCCGGAGGCGAACAGCGATTCCCTCACCGCGGTTTCGTGGTGACGGAACAGGTCGTAAATCCCCTCCTGGACGTAGCCGACCAGACGGGCGTTGTTGATGTGCCCGTTCTCGTCGACGTCGCTCCACCGGGTCGGGCAGGACAGCACGTGCACGCCCGGCTGCACCGCGTTCACGGCCGGGTCAGCCCGGCACCGGCGGGGAGCAGCGCGCGCTGCAACCTGGCGTAGTAGCCGGAGTGTTCGGCCGCCATCCGGGCCGCGGTCCACCCTTCTTCGGCGGCCTCGGCGGCGGCCTGGACGACGAGGCTGTCCAGTACCGCGTCGACCGCGCGGCACAGATCGTGAACGGCGGCGAGCCGCTCGGTCACATCGGCCCCGCTTCCGGCGTTCCGGGACGGGAAGGCGGCCAGTGATTCCATCGCGAGCTGGAGATCGTCCACTCCGTCCGGCCGGTTTTCCGCAGGGAAATTCCGCATGTTTTTCTCCATGACTCATTCGGCCGTTACGGCCCAGTAGCTAGCGTTCGATTGCACCGGATCGGTGTCGACCCCCCGACCCCAAGACGCTATCCCAGCCGACCGGGGGCGACGGATGGTTTGCGGACCGCGACGGGAAACTGACCCCCATCGGAGTAGTTTGTCGGTGTACACAATATGCCCCATCAGCCGAATGCCGTCCGCATTTCGGGTGGTATCTCCGACGCGCGCCCCGAGATCGGCGCCCCGCAGTCCAAAGTCTGCTACCAGCCACTCCACCACCTCGCCTTGTACAGGTGCGTGCCGCGCAGCGACCGCGCCCCGTCGGGCCGGTGCAGGGTGATCACCGAGGTGCACCAGTCGCACGGAGCGGCGTGCTCGGGCGCCACCGTGAGCAGCCGGCCGGTGCCGGGCTCGTCACCGACGCTCTTGACGTCCCGCTCGGCGGCCGGATCGGCCAGGTGCACGGCGGTGAAGCGGTCGGCGGCCGGGTCGAAGCGCCACAGGCCGGCCGTCGTGGTCACCCAGAACTGCCCCGGAGCCGCCAGGACACCCGCCAGGTCGTGCCCGCCGCGCCCCGGCAACGGGCTGCTGCGCACCGCGGCGAGAGTGGGCGCGGCCGGGGTACCGCCCACCCTCAGCGCGCTCAGCGACGTGTCGCCGAGCACCCAGAGCAGGCCGCTCCGCCCGTCCCAGTGCACCCCGTGCGCGCCGGGCAGCGGGAACTCCGCGTACGCGGCGACCCGCGGGCCCTGCGAGGCCGCGTACAGCCGCACCCAGCCGCCCGTGCTCGCCGCCACCGCCACGTTGCCGTCCGGCAGCAGCTCGATGCTGTGCGGGTTGACGGACGTCCCCAGGTCCGCCGCCCAGTGGACGCGGCCCACGGTGGTCTCCACGACGGCGGCCAACCCGCCGGAGGCCGTCGTCAGCAGGTAGCGGCGCCCCTGCCGGACACGGGACTTCGCCTCGTCCGGGTTCGTCCAGCTGCGCGCGGGCGTCAGATCCGCCAACTCCGGTGCCCGGTCGGCACTCCAGCCCCAGACCACCGGCAGCCGGTCCGGCCCGCGGTAGGCCATCAGCTCCTCGGCGCTCTGCAGCACCAGCACGCTCCGCGAGGCCTGGTCGACGACCGCCACCTGTCGGCCCGGCGACCTGGCCCACGCGCCGCTCCCGGGCACGCAGAGCAGCAGGGCGACCGCAAGGGCCGGCAGGGTTCTCCTCAGCACGCCTTCACCGTCGGTGCTGCGGGCCGACTCCGCTCGGCGGCACGTCCGAACGGGCCATCGACGCGGCGGCCGCGGACCGGGCGACGCCGTCGGCGGATCCGGCTCGTTCACTGTCATCCGCACATCCTGGCCGGGCGACGGCACCGGTGGCCGGCGCCACACGGTCCGGCACGCCGGGCCGTCAACCGGGCGCTGACCGCGCTCCTCAGCGCCCGGTCGACGGGCCGGTGTTCGGCGGCCCGTGCGGCGGCGCCCCGGTGTCCGGCGGCTCGGCGCCCGGGGTCCCGACGTCCGGCGGCTGGTCGTCCGACGGCTCAGCGCCCGGCGACCACGTCCGCGACCCGGGCGATCGGCGAGGTGGTGGCCCGCCCGTCCACCTCCTGCCGGTCGGCGGCGTGGTACGCGGCGTACATCGCGTGCACGCCCAGCCAGCGCAGCGGCTCCGGCTCCCAACGCCGTACGGTGTGGCCGACCCACGGCAGCCGGGTCAGCTCGGTGTCCCGGCCGAGCACCAGGTCCCGCAGGGTGCGGCCGGCCAGGTTGGTGGTGGTCACCCCGCTGCCGACGTACCCGCCCGCCCAGCCGAGCCCGCTCACCCGGTCCAGCTCGACGGTGGCGCACCAGTCCCGGGGCACGCCGAGCACGCCCGCCCAGGCGTGGTCGATCCGGGCCTGCGCGGCGGCCGGGAAGAACCGGTCGAGGATCCGGCGCAGCTGGCGCACCGTCTCCACCTGGGTGCTGCCGTCCGAGTCCGTCCGCGAGCCGAACCGGTACGGCACTCCCCGCCCGCCGAGCGCGATCCGGTCGTCGGCGGTGCGCTGGGCGTACATGTACGCGTGCGCGAAGTCGCCCAGCAGCTCCCGGCCCTGCCAGCCGGCCTCCGCCCAGAACCCGGCCGGCAGCGGCTCGGTGGCGACCATCGCGGAGTTCATCGGCAGCCAGGTGCGCTTCTCGCCGCGCAGCCCGGCGGTGAACCCCTCGGTGGCGCGCAGCACATGGTCGGCGGTGACGGTCCCGCGCGGGGTGACGGCGCGGGGCTTGCGGTAGCCGGAGCCGGGCAGGATCGCGGTGACCGCCGTACCCTCGTACACCTCGACGCCCAACTCCCGTACGGTGCGCGCGAGTCCGCGGGCCAGTCGGGCGGGCTGGATGCGGGCGCCGTACCGGGTCCAGCAGCCGCCGAGGGTGCCGGCGACGTCGATCCGCTCCCTCGCCTCCTTCTCGCCGAGCAGCTCGACGCGTCCCTCGCCGTAGGCCCGCTCGCCCTCGACATGGGCCCGGAGGCGCTCCAGCTGCGGCTTGCTGCGGGCGACTTCGAGGACCCCTCCGCGGACGATGTCCGCCTCGATCCCCTCGCTCTCCGCTACGCCGACGACCTCCCCGACCGCCTCGTCCATCACCCGCTGCATCGCCGCCGCGCGCTGCTGCCCGTACTTCCTGGCGAACGCGCCGCGGCCCGCGAAGCCGTTGTACAGCCAGCCGCCGTTGCGCCCGGAGGCGCCGTAGCCGCAGAAGCGCCGTTCGAGGACGGCGATCCGCAGGCCGGGGTCGGCCTTCTTCAGGTAGTAGGCGGTCCACAGTCCGGTGTACCCGCCGCCGACGACGCACACGTCGACGTCCCGGTCCCCCGGCAGCCCGGGACCCGCCCCGGGCACTCCGTCCGCCGCGTACCAGAACGACACCCCGCCGTTGACCGCCGCCACCGGAAACCTCCCACACCCTCGCCGACCTGCCCGGACGCTACCTCCGCGGGTCCGCCGCGGGCCACCCCTCACAGTGCAAGGATCGCCGCCGCCGATCAGCCACCCTGTCAGTCCCGCAGCAGGTCCAGGGCGCGCGTCCAGCTGTACGATCCCGGCGTGAAGTCCGCGATCCGCACCCCCATCCGCCGCAGCTTCGCCAGGCTCTCCCGGTAGGCCGGGTGCGCCGCCTGAGCCGCGCTCAGGCAGGGCTGCACGGCGACCGGGACGCCCCAGCCGTACGACTCGCAGAGGATGCCGAGGGCGAGGGTGTCCGAGATGCCCAGGGCCCACTTGTTGATCGAGTTGAAGGTGGCCGGGGCGACGACGATCGCGTCCGGGTCCGGCAGCGGCCGCGGCTCCCCCGGCCTGCGCCAGGCCGAACGGATCGGGTACCCCGTCCGCGCGGCGATCGCGTCGGCGTCGACGAGCGCCATGGCGTTCGGCGTCGCCACCACCCCGACGTCCCAGTTCCGCTCCTGCGCGGCGGAGATCAGCTCCCCCACCCCGCCCGCGACCCCCGCCGCGCACACCACGACGTACAGCACCGGCTTCCTGTCCTCGGACACCCTCGGAATCCCCACGCTCGACCCACCTGCGGACCCCAGAACAGTAAGCTGCCCGCATGGTCCGCTCCGTGGTGTTCGACATCGGCGAAACCCTGGTCTCCGACACCCGCTACTGGGCCGGCTGGGCCCGCTGGCTCGGCGTGCCGACCCACACGATGTCCGCCCTCGTCGGCGCGGTGGTGGCCCGGGGCCGGGACAACTCCGACGCCGTCCGCGTCCTGCGCCCCGGTGTCGACATCGCCGCCGAGTGGCGCGCCCGGGAGGCCGCCGGCCACGGCGAGCACCTCGACGAGACGGACCTCTACCCCGACGTGCGGCCCGCCCTCCACCGCTTGCGCGACGCCGGCCTCTGGGTCGGCATCGCGGGCAACCAGAACGCGCCGGTCACCGGCCTGCTGACCGGGCTCGCGCTCCCGGCGGACGCCATCGCCACCTCGGCGGACTGGGGCACCGCCAAGCCCTCCCCGGAGTTCTTCGACCGCGTGCTCGCCTGGGCCCCCGGCGACCCGCACGAGATCCTCTACGTCGGCGACCACCCCGCCAACGACATCACCCCGGCCCGGGCGGCGGGCCTGCGAACCGCCCACCTCCGCCGGGGCCACATCGGCCTCACGACCCGGGCCCCCGAGGCGGACTGGACGGTCGACTCGCTGACCGCCCTCGCCGACCTCCTCACGGGGCGGTAGCGGCCACGGGCCTCCCGCGGCCGTCGCACGCCACGTCCGAACCGGTCCGCACCGGGCCCGCCCCCGCGCGATGGCGGAGGCGGGCCCTTCCCCATGAGCCTCAGGCCAGGATCCGGACGGGCGGGGCGATGGAGGGCGGGGAGCACCGGGGCGTGGTGGCGCAGACGGTGAGCGGTCTCGGGTGGGGACCGTCGAGGATCCGGACGGACCAGAGCACCGGGTAACTTCCGCCGCAGATAGAGCAGTTCGGGCGGGGCGGGGCCGCCGGCACCGGAGGCACGCCGGGCGGCATCGGGGGCACGCCGGGCGGCGGGGTCGGCGGGACGAGTGGCTGGGTCGGCGGGACGAGCGGGGGCGGCGGGGTGCCGGCCCACCCGGGGAGGTCCGGGGCGAGGGCCTGGAAGTCGTGGCCGCACTCGGAGCAGGTGTCGAGGACGGACTCGGTGCGCATGTCGCCGCAGCTCGGGCAGAAGGTGACCGGCTGCTCGTCGGCGGCAGTGCTCTCGCAGCGCACGCAGACGAAGTCGGGGTCGATCCTGGACCGTTGGAAGATCGACCCGAAGATCAGGAAGGGATTGGGCTCGCCGTCCTTCTCGTACGTCGTCTGAACGACGGAGGCGATCAGCTTGAGGCGGTTCTTGCGCTGCCGCAGCCGCTTGAGGTCCAGGTTCACCACCTTGGTCTGCCGGCAGGCGCGGCAGGTGCAGAGCGTGCGGACGGGCAGCCGCGAGCGGATGCCGAACTGGCGGTGCAGGAAGTCGAAGGCCGGGCGGTCCGCCTCGGTGACGGCCACCTCCACCGAGGCGGACCCGCCCGCACTGAGCCGGCCTTCCACCACGGCCGCCAACCGCGCGACGTCGGCCGCCAGCTGGTCCGGCACGCCCTCCGGCCGGCTGCCGATCATCACCGGGATCGCCAGCAGGGTTCGGGCGGTGGCCATGTCCATCGTGAGGTAGCCGGCCGGGGAGCGGAACACGATCCGCTCGATGCCCTCCCACAGCGCCGGGCCGGTGGAGCGGCGCCCGCCGGAGAGCCGCTCGGTGACGAGGGCGGCGACCCCGCCGACGAGGCGCTGCCCGGTCTCGTGGTGCCGGGCCAGCGTGTCGGCCCGGGGCCCGCCGGCCCACCACCGGGGCTGCGGGAAGCCCGCCCCGGCCGCCGGATCCAGGCCGGTGAGGGCCCGGTCGAGGGCGCCCAGCGTGACCTGGAAGGCGGCCACGTACGGGTCCTGGACACCCAGGGCGATCACCGAGACCGCCCGGTCCGAGAGGTGCAGGGACACCGCGGTGCGGTCGCCGTCGGCGGGTGCCATGTGGAGACGGGCCGTCACCGGCACCTGGTCGGGCAGCAGCATCGCCGAGCGGACGGCGGAGCCGCGCCGGGCCTCCACCACGGTGGCCATCTCCGAGGTGATCTGGAAGCCGAGCGAGCGCAGCGCGTCCACGGCGGCGACCCGGACGCGCCCGGTGTCGGCGTGCACACGGCGTTCGGCGTCGAGCGTGATCGAGGCCAAGGTTCCTCCGGAGGAAGGGAATTGGTGAGCGGAGGCGGGAGCGGAGCGATCCCGGCGCGCAACCGTAGCGAAAACACCGCGCCGGGGTCCCCCGCTACGTGCACGTATTGACCGGACACCCGGCCGGACCTGCCCGCATGCCCGGCCCGGTGCAGCCGTCTCCCGACACCCGTACCGCCCCCTTGACCGCGGCGTTCCCGGTCGCGCTCGCCGACGACGCCGAGGCGGTTCTCGCCCTCATGCCCGCTTCGCGGCTCCGGCCCGCCGGCCCGTTCCCGGTCGTCGTCGAGGGCGAGCGGGTGACCGTCCCCGGGCGTCTCTACGCCGGTCGGCGAGTACGTCCTGGAGATCCTGGTGGACATCCGGGACGAGCTGCGCCCGCTCGCCGTGCCGGGCTCCCCCGGACGGCTCGCCTACGGGCGGTTCCTCGTCGACAACCCCGCCTTCTTCGCCCGCACGCAACGGCGGGTGGTGAGCTACTGGAGCTGCTGCCACCGCAGTACCCCCCCCCCGCGCGACTTCCGGGCCTATCCGGGCTCCACGGTCCTCGACCTCCTGCGGTCCGCCGCCTCCGACCGGGCGGGCCGCCCCTGGCCGGACCTCACGCCCTCGGGCACGGGGTGAGGTGGCGCGTCCCCGTCCTTCTCCCGGCGGGCGGGGAGGCCGTGCCTACGACTCAGGGCGCGGCGTAGCGGGTGACGTTGGTGATCCGACAGCTGACCTTGCCCGAAACCTGCGCCGTTCCCGGGGCCTTCTGCACGGCGGCCTGGTTCGGGGCGAGGTTGCTGGTCGCGGCGGCGCCCTCGGCGACGCGCGTGCCGGAGGTGTCGGTGAACTCCAGCTGCACGATGTAGTTGCTGCTCTTGCCGCTGTGGTTGGTGATCCTGACCTCGGCCTCGGGCATCTTCAGCACGTCGTTGATCGTGCACTTGGTGATCTCGGCGTCCTTGGCGGCGTCACCACCGCCGACCGGGGCCGCGGCCGGCGGTGCGGCCGCGGGGGCGGTGTCGCTTGCGGCGGGTGCCGCCGGGGCGGGGACACTCCCCGTGGTCGCGGCGACGACGGGAGCGGTGCTCCTGCTGCTGCTGGTGCTGAGGCTGGGATCGCAGGCCGCCAGGCCGAGAACGGTGGCGCCGGCGGCGAGCAGGGTGAGGGCGGTGCGACGCATTGGTTCCTCTGGGGCGTGGTGCGGGCAATGGGAGCGACCGTAGCGAGCCCGCACTGTTCGGTGCGGACCGTGTGATGGATCTGTGACCGGTCCGGGACCTACCCGTCGGTCAGGACCGAACAGGGCGGCGGAAGTCCGCAAATGCTTTCGAGCCCACGGTCGTTGACGAACCATCAGATCTTGCTTCGACCCCAAGGCCCGGCTCGCCTCAGTGCGGCTCCACCAGGGCCGCCGCGGCGTCGGCACAGCCCCAGCTGAGGGTGACGCCGGCGCCGCCGTGGCCGTAGTTGTGGACGACCCGGCCGCCCGGGTCGGCTTCGAGGCGGGGGCCGCCGTGGCGGGCGGGGCGCAGGCCGACGGCGTGGGCGAGGACGCGGGCGTCGCGGAGTTGCGGGATGCGGGCCGTGCAGCGGGCGAGGATGGCCTCGGCGGTGGCCGGGTCGGGTGCGGTGTTCCAGTCGTCCGGCTGGAAGGTGCCGCCGAGGACGACATCGGTGCTGCGGGGGTGGATGTAGGTGTAGCCGGCCGGGTCGTCCTGGATGCGGGTCGAGCTGGGCAGTCCGGGGTTGTGGACCAGGACGAGCTGACCGCGCACCGGGTGCACGGCCGGGTCGTCGCAGAGCTTCCGGGCGCCGAGCCCGGTGGCGTTGACCACCACGGGGGCCCGGTCCAGGGCCTGGTCGAGGGCATCGAGGCGGCGGTGGACGAGTTCGCCGCCGTTGTCGGTGAACCGGCCGAACAGCCAGGGCAGGTAGAGCGGCATCTCGACGGCGGGGGCGGTGAACGACCAGCCGTCCGCGCACTCCGGTCCTCGTTCGGCGGCCGTCAGCCGGCGCAGGTCGGGGACGGCGTCGCCCCACCAGGGCAGGCCTTCCGACTGCCGCTCGTGCTCCAGCATCCGGGTGCTGCGCATCGAGACGCCGGGTACGCCGTCCGCGGCCTGGCGGGCGAACTCGGCGAAGGCGGTCGCGGACCAGTCCGCCACCCGGCTGTCGGTGCCCGTGGCGACGGGGAACCAGACGGCCGCGGCCACCGCCGAGGTCGTCGACAGCAGGCCGTCGGCCGTCACCACGACGACCCGAAGTCCCTTCTCCTGCAGGCGGATCGCTGTGGTGAGCCCGATGATTCCGCTTCCGACCACGACGACGTCCATCGCGAACCCCTCCGTCCGAGGGCCGCCGACCCGATGTCGGCGGCCGCGTCCAGGTAAGCCGGTCGCGCCCGGTCCCGTCCAAGACCAGTTCTGTCCCCGGACGATAAGGCGCGCTTATCATCGCCGGATGGACAGGCGGACGGATCTGCGGACGGATCTCCGGATGGATCTGCGCCGAATGCGCTACTTCTCCGTACTGGCCGAGGAGTTGAACTTCACCCGGGCCGCCGGCCGGCTGCGGATCGCGCAGCCGGCGCTGAGCCAGCAGGTCAAGGCGCTGGAGCGGCAGCTGGGCGTGGAGCTGGTGGAACGCACCGGCAAGGGCTGCGCGCTGACCCCGGTCGGGCGGGCGGTCGCGGAGGAGGCCCGGCGGGTGCTGCGGGAGGTGGCGGCGGCCGAGGAGCGGCTGGCGGCGGTGGTCCAGGGGCGGGAGGGGCGACTGCGGGTGGCGTACACCCGCTCCGCCCGGGGCGGGGTCTGCGACGCCCTGGTGACGGAGTTCCGCAACCGCTACCCCCGGCTGGACGTCGCCCTGCAGACCGGCTGGACCTCGCACAACGTGGCCGAGCTGCTGGCCGGGCGGCTGGACGCGGCGTTCGTCCGGCCGCCATTGGACGTCCCAGGGCTCGACTGCCGGATCATCGCCGAGGAGGAGCTGCTGCTCGCCGTGCCGGCGGGCCATCCGCTCGCCCGCAGCCGGGCCCGGATCGGCCGGCACCGGATCGCGGACGAGCCGGTGGTGCTGTGGCCGAGGGAGAACGGGCCCGGGATGCACGCGTTGATCACCGAGCAGCTGTGGCCGGGCCGCTCGCCCCGGATCGTGCGGGAGGAGCCGGACGACGAGCAGTTGCTGCTGGCGGTGGCGGCGGGGTACGGCATCGCGCCGATCCCGGAGGGCCGGGCCCGGGTGTTCCGGATCCCCGGCGTCTGCCTGCGTCGGCTCACCGTCCCGGTGCCGACGGTCACCCTGGGGCTGGCCCACGATCCCCGGACGGCGCCGCCGGCCGTCCAGTTGCTGCTCGCGATGGTGCCCTCCCGTCCGACGCCGGGAGGGAGACCCGAACGGCCGTGATCCCGAACTCTGGGACTGCGGGAGCCGGGCCAACCAGTACTGGTGGCACAGCATCTGATGGCTCGTCGACTCCCGGCGGCCCCGGTGCCCGCCCCCGCAACCGGGCGGGGGCGGGCACCGTCGTCGGAGGGCCGGTTCAGCCGATGGTGGAGCCGGTGATCGGGGCGGAGAGCTCGACGGTCTTGCCGTTCAGGCCGGTCTTGACGAACTGCCAGCTCAGGCCGGTGATGACGCCCTTGTCCAGCGGGGCCAGCTTGGCGAAGGCGGGCTGGCTGAGGTCGATGTGGGTGGAGTCGCAGGAGGGACACTGGTCCTTCACCGGGACGGTGATGGTCTTGCCCTGGTAGCTGACCTTGACCGAAATGCCCTTGCAGACCGGGTCGTTGTTGGGGTTGGCGGTGGTCCACCAGGTGTGCGAGACGGCGACCAGCATCTGGGTGGCGGCGTTGATCTGGGTGCCGCAGGCGCCGTAGCCGGCGTCGTTGTAGTAGGTGGCCTTGCCGGTCATGGGCTTGTTGATCGGTATCGCGGCGCTGGCGGAGCCCGCGGCGAGGGCGATCAGGGCGGCTGCGGCGAGCGGGGCGCCCGCGAGGATCCTGAGGTTCTTGCCGATGGCGCGCATGGTTCGTTCCCTCCGGTTGCGGTGCAGGGCATGGTCTGGCATGGGCATGACATGCGGAACTCGACACATTCGCACGACAGTTCACCAACCGAATGTCCGCCCTTGTGGAGGAAACGTATGCGCCCGCCCGCAAGGTGGTCCAGACCTCCACGATGTTGGCATGAACACAAGGCAAGCATCTTTACCAATACGGCCGAAGGGGCGAAGATGCGTGACCGCCCCGCCACGGACGGTGTTGACAGAACGTCACCCGCGTCCCCCGGAGGCCCCTCAGATGCGCACCTCGCTCGTCGCCCTGCTCCTCGGCACCGTCCTGCTCCCGACCACCGCGCCCGTCGCCGCCGGTGCGGCGCCCCGCGAAGTGAACCAGGGCTACAGCATCCCCGTCGCCGGCGTGACCGACCTCGGCGCGCTGCCCGTCCTCGGCAGCCTCGGGCTGGACTTCGCCCGCCTGCTCGGGCAGTAGCAACCCGGGCGGCGGCCGCCGCCTTCGAGCAGCCGGGCCGCCGGGCCGCCCGGCGATGGTGCCCGATCCCCCACCAAGATCCCCCCACCCGGGTTACCCTCGTCCCGCGCGGCGGCCCGGCCGCGCAGCCGACCGAGGGGGGAACGGATGATCGGGGACCTGCTGCCGGACGTCGTGGTGACCGAGGTGGCCTACGACGACCCGCCGGAGGCCCGGCTGGAGCCCGAGGAGGAGCCGGCCGTCGCCCGGGCCGTCGACAAGCGGCGCCGCGAGTTCACCACCGTCCGGCACTGCGCCCGGACCGCCCTCGCCCGGCTCGGCGTCCCGTACCGGCCGCTGGTCCCGGGCCTGCGCGGCGCACCGAGCTGGCCGGACGGCGTGGTCGGCAGCCTCACCCACTGCGACGGGTTCCGCGCGGCGGCCGTCGCCCGGGCCGGCACCCTCGCCTCCGTCGGCATCGACGCCGAGCCCGCGCTGCCGCTGCCGGAGGGCGTCGAGGAGACCGTCGCGCTGCCGGTCGAGCGGCAGCGGCTCGCCAAGCTGGCGGCCGAGCACCCGGGCGTCCCGTGGGACCGCATCCTGTTCAGCGCCAAGGAGTCGGTCTACAAGGCCTGGTTCCCGCTGACCCTGCTGTTCCTGGACTTCGACGAGGCCGAGCTGGACCTCTCCCCCGACGGCACCTTCACCGCCCGGCTGCTGGTCCCGGGCCCGGTGGTCGGCGGCCGCCGGATCGACGGCTTCGACGGGCGCTGGGCGGTCCGGGACGGGCTGCTCGCCACCGCGATCGCCGTCTCCCCCTGACGTCGCGCCGGGGTCGCGCCGGGAGACGCCACGGTCGCCCGGGCGTCTCCCGGGCGTCTCCTGCGCATCTCCTGGGCATCTCCCGAGCGGCCCCAGGCGTATCCCGGGCGGCCTCCTGAACCGCCGTCGGCGCGGCATATCCTCGACCCCGTGACGGTGACCTATGTGATCGACGGCAACGAGATCAAGACCCTGGACGACTTCTGGGACGTGGTCGGGCGGACCATCGGCGAGGACGGCTACTTCGGCCGCAACCTCGACGCCTTCGCCGACTGCCTGCGCGGCGGTTACGGCACGCCCGAGGACGGCGACTGGGTCATCGAGTGGCGCCGTCACGAGGTCTCCCGCCGCAACCTCGGCTACCCGGAGACGGTCCGCCGGCTGGAGCTGCGGCTGGCCCACGCCCACCCCACCAACCGGGCGCGCATCACCGCCGAGCTGGAAGCCGCCCGGGCGGGCCGGGGGCCGACGGTCTTCGACTGGCTGGTCCGGATCATCGAGGAGGAGCACCCGGGCGGCCTGCGCCTGGTCTGAGCCGCCCGCCCCGAGGCGCACGGCCCGCGGTGCGCGGCCCGCGGTGCGTACCCCGGCCCGCCCGGCTACAGCACCTCCGAGAGCCGGACGAAGCGCCGCCCCGCCGCCAGCAGTCCCGGCAGCGCCGCCGCCACCCCGGGGGCCGTGCCGCCGCCCGGGTGGTTCAGGTGGCCGATCACGATCGCGCCGGGCGGGGCGGAGGCGACCTCCTGCCGCACCTCGGCGGCCGGCAGCGTCGCCCCGCCGTCCCCGTTCACGGTGAAGCCCGCCACGCGCTGGCCCAGGTCGGCGACCACCCGGGTGGCGACGTCGTCGTAGTGCGCGGTGCCGGAGCGGAAGAACCGGGGCGGGTGCCCGAGCAGCTCCGTGAGCTTCCGGGCGTTGCCCGCCACCTCGTCGTACACCTCGCCGACGTCGCCCGTGCCGGCGATGCCGTAGGCGGAGCGGCCGGTGACCGAGAGCGGGCGGTGGACGGTGCCGTGGTTGCCGATCTCGAACAGCGGGTCGGCGGCGAGCTGCTCGAACTCGTCCGGGTTGGCGTCGATCCAGCGGGCGTTCAGGAAGAGCGTGGCCGGCACGCCGTGCGCCCGCAGGGCGTCGATCAGGTCGGCGTCGTAGCCGTTGCCGCGGGGGCCGCCACAGGCGTCGAAGGTGAGCGCCGTGGCGCTCTCGCCCTCCGGCAGCTCGGTGATCACCCCGGACACCTCCAGGCCCCACTCGCTCGGGGCCAGCGCGCCGTACCGCTCGACCGTCTCGGCCCGGGTCGGCTCGTGCGGGGGCTGCTTCGCGGGTTCCGACGCGGAGGTCGGCGCGGGTGTCGGCGCCGGCGTCGGATCCGGCCCGGGTGTCGACGCGGCGGCGGCCTCGGCGGGCCCGCCGGACGCCGTCACGAGCGGCGCAGCGGGCCCGGCAGACCCGGCGGGCCCGGCGGGCGGTATCGCGGAGGGCGAGCCGGTGCCCGACGTCCGGCCACCGCACCCCGCCAACGCGCCTCCGGCCACCACCATGAGCAGCGCCCGCCGGCTCACCGCCATGCCCGTCTCCCATCCGCGCGATTTCTCATATAAACCGATGACATGACTATGAACCGACCAATCGTCACTCCCCGCAACTCGCCCCGGCCCCCGCCAGGCCCCTCTTCACCGAGCCGCCCCGCCCCCGTGGGCCCCGACTCACCCCCGGTTCACTCGCCGGGGTAGGCACGCGAGCGACCCGCCCGCCCCGATCCGGAGGCCTCGATGCCGACCGACCCCAGCACCCCGCGCCCCGACCAGCCGACCTCCCGGCCCACCGACCCGCCGGCCCCGCAAGCGACGCCGCAACCGACCTCGCAGCCGGCCGCCCCGCCCACCGACCCGCCGGCCCCGCAGTCGGCCGCCGGGCCCGCCCGCCGTGACCTGCTCCGCACCGGACTGGCCACCGGCGCCGCCACCGCCCTCGGCCTCGCCGCCGCCACCGGCCGGGCGGACGCCGCCCCCGCCGACGGCCCCGGCGCCACTCCCCCCGACCGCACCCTCACCCTCACCGGCCACCTGCCCACCGGCGCCCCCGACTTCGTGTACCTCCCGGTCGAGGTCCCCGAGGGCGTCCGCGAGCTGGCCGTCTCCTACGGCTACGACAAGCCCCCGGTCCCGGCCGGCACCCCCGGCAACTCCTGCGACATCGGCCTCTTCGACGAGCGCGGCACCGACCTCGGCGGCCCCGGCTTCCGCGGCTGGTCCGGCGGCTTCCGCACCGCGTTCAGCCTCTCCCGCGGCGCCGCGACCCCCGGCTACCTCCCCGGCCCGATCAACCCCGGTACCTGGCACGTGGTCCTCGGCCCCTACCAGGTCGCCCCGCAGGGCCTGGAGTACCACGTCGAGGTCACCCTCCGGTTCGGCCCGCCCGGACCGCGGTTCACCCCGCACTACCCGGCGGAGCGGGCCCGCGGCCGCGGCCGGGCCTGGTACCGGGGCGACTGCCACCTGCACACCGTCCACTCCGACGGGCGGCGCAAGCCCGAGGAGGTGGCGGCCGGGGCGCGCGCGGCCGGCCTGGACTTCATCGTCTCGACCGACCACAACACCAGCGCCTCGCACGCCGTCTGGGGCCCGCTGGCCGGCCCCGACCTGCTGATCCTGCCGGGCGAGGAGATCACCACCCGCAACGGCCACTGGCTGGCCCTCGGCCTGGAGCCCGGCCAGTTCGTCGACTGGCGCTACCGCTCGCGCGACGAGGAGTACCCCCGCTTCGTCCGCCAGGTCCACCGGGCCGGCGGCCTGGTCGTGCCCGCGCACCCGTACTGCCCGTACGTCGCCTGCCAGTGGAAGTTCGGCTACGAGGAGGCCGACGCCGTCGAGGTGTGGAACGGCCCGTGGACGTACGACGACGAGTCGGCGGTGGACACCTGGGACGGCCGGCTCGCCGTCGCCCTGCGCGAGGGCCGCTCCTGGCTGCCCGCCCTGGGCAACAGCGACGCCCACAGCGAACCGCAGGTCATCGGCTCCCCCCACACCGTGGTACTGGCCGAGGACCTCACCCGGGACGCGATCCTCGACGGGCTGCGCGCCGGACGCAGCTGGCTGGCCGAATCCTCGGCCGTCGAGGTGGACTTCACCGTGACCGGGCACGGCCGCCGGGTGGGCATCGGCGAGGAGCTGACCGTCCCGGCCGACGCCCCGCTGGACGTCCGGCTCACCGTCTCCGGCGTGCCCGGCGGGACGGTCCGCCTCCTCACCGACGAGGGGCAGATGCACCAGGAGTCGCTGCCCGCCGACGGCGCCGGCACCGTGGTCTGGCGCACCACCGCCTCGCTCGCCGCCTACGTCCGGGCCGAGGTGCGCCACCCGAAGGCGGACGGCACCCCGGGCAGGGGCAACGCGATGGGCCCGGACCTGCCCTGGGGCCCGATGGCGGCGCTCACCAACCCGATCGTGCTGCGCACCGGCGACCGGTAGGGGCCCTCGGCGGGCGCCCCGGCCGCCCGCCGGACCGTCACCGACCGACCACCGCCCCGCCACCGCCCGCTCGCCCACCGGCCTCCGAGCGCTCGCCCACCGGTCCCCGATCGATCGGCGAGCACCCCTCCGACCCGCCCAGGAACCGGATGGGGGACGACTCGGGCCACCCGTTTGGACTAGGTTGATCCCCGAAACGCATCAGTCGTAGGGACGAGGCGGTCGGTTGTCCGGATATGGGCCGACCAGCTCCTTCGCACTCCGACCGCCCCGCCCCGGCTACCCGCCCGTCCCCGGCCCGCGAAGGGATCAGCAGCTGTGAACCGTACGACCGTAGGTGGGCCGGAGCTCGGGGGCGGCCTGGGCGCCGGGGGCGTCCTCGTCCTCGTCGACCCGGCCGGGGCCGGGGACAGCCCGGTCGCGGAGCTGCTCGCCCGGGAGCTGAACCCGAGCGTCCACCTGCGGACGGACGACTTCCTGCGGGTCATCCGCAGCGGCCAGCTCCCGCCCCACCTGCCCGAGGCCGGGCGCCAGAACGCCACCGCCCTGGCCGCGGCCGCCCAGGCCGCCTTCGCCTACGCCACCCGCGGCTACCAGGTCGTGGTGGAGGCCCCCGCCGTCCCGGCCACCCTCGACACCTTCCGCCGCGAGAGCCGCGCCACCGGCGCCGCCCTCCACTACGTCGTCCTCCGGCCCGGCCCGGCGCCCGAGGACGGCGCCCACAGCCTCGACACCACCGCCCTCACCCCCGAGGCCACCGCCGACTCCGTCCTCACCGCCCTCACCCGCCGCACCCACCTCCTCGGCTGGTAGGCCTCGGCCGGTCGGCCTCGACAGGTGCCCGGGGCCGTCGGTGGCCGCCGCCCCGCCCTACGCCCCCACCACGCCGTCGATCGCCTCGCGCAGGAAGTCGGCGTGCCCGTTGTGCCGGGCGTACTCGTGGATCAGGTGGAGCATCACCAGCCGCAGCGACACCTCGGCGTCCCACCGGGCCTGGTAGCCGGTGACGTCGAGGGAGTCGGCGGCGAGCTCGATGCGGCGGGAGTGCTCGACCTCGGCCTGCCAGGCGGCGAAGGCCTCGGCGCGGGTGGCGCCGGCGGGGTCGTACGCGGCCTGGTAGTCGCCGTCCCCGGACCAGACCAGCGGCAGGTCCTCGCCGTCGATCACCCGGCGGAACCAGGCGCGCTCGACCTCCGCCATGTGCCGGACCAGCCCGAGCAGGCTGAGCGTGGAGGGCGGGCTGGAGCGCAGGCGCAGCTGCTCGTCGGTCAGGCCCTCGCACTTCAGGGCGAGGGTCGCCCGGTGGAAGTCGAGGAAGCCGCGCAGCATCTCGCGCTCGCCGCCGGTCAGCGGCGGGGCGGGGCGGTCGTCGGGGATGTTCACGGTGTCGTTCTCCTCGCGGTGGTCGGAAATCCTCGCGGACTGTAGCGAACCGTCCGGCCCGTCCGAAGGTCATTTTTTCCGTGCCCCGCACCCGGCTGTCACATCCGTGCGCCCTGCGGTGTCTTCATGCCCGGCAACACGGCAACACCACGACACGGCAACCGCCGAACCACCGACCCGGGAGGACACCATGGCACTGCGACTGCCGAAGGCCCAGCTGCCCGCCGAGCTGAGCGAGAACATGATCAAGGGTTTCGGGGCCGCCCTCGAACCCGTCGAGGCGATCTGGCACAACCCCGGCGTCGCCACCGCGAACCTGGACTTCTCCCGCCGGATCGCCGAGTGGGACGCGCTCGACGAGAGCCTCAAGTCCTTCGCCCACATGGCGGTGGCCGCGCAGGTCGGCTGCGGCTGGTGCCTGGACGTCGGCTACTTCCAGGCGCAGAACCGGGGCCTGGACCTCGCCAAGGCGAGCCAGGTGCCGAACTGGCGGGCCGCAGACGTGTTCACGGCGCTGGAGCGCGAGGTGATGGAGTACGCCGAGGCCATGACCGTGACCCCGCCGGCCGTCACCGACGAACTGTACGACCGCCTGCTGGACCGGCTCGGCGCGGCGGCCATGGTCGAACTCACCGCCTACGTCGCCTTCGTCAACATGGCCACCAGGAACAACACCGCGAACGGCGTCCGCTCCCAGGGCTTCTCCGACGCCTGCGGGATCCCGCTGGCCCGGCGCACCGCCGTCGTCGACGACCCGGCCGGGGCGTCGCCAGCATGACCGAGGACCCCTTCGTCACCCACCGCGGCCTGCTCTTCACCGTCGCCTACGAGCTGCTCGGCTCCGCCGCCGACGCCGAGGACGTGCTGCAGGAGTCCTGGCTGCGGTGGGCCGGGGTCGACCGCGAGCAGGTGCACGACCCGCGTTCGTACCTCATCCGGATCGTCACCCGCCAGGGCCTCAACCGGCTGCGGACACTGTCCCGCCGACGCGAGCAGTACGTCGGCGAGTGGCTGCCGGAGCCGCTGCTCACCAGCCCCGACGTCGCCGAGGACGTGGAACTCGCCGAGAGCGTCTCGTTCGCGATGCTGACCGTCCTGGAGACCCTCGGGCCGACGGAACGGGCGGTGTTCGTGCTCCGCGAGGTCTTCGAGCTGCCGTACGAGGAGATCGCCGAGGCCCTCGGCAAGACCTCGGCCGCCGTACGGCAGGTCGCCCGGCGGGCCCGCGGGCACGTGGCCGCCCGGCGGCCCCGGGTGCGGGTGAGCCGCGACGAGCAGCAGCGGGTGGTGGAACGGTTCCTGGCGACCCTGCGCACCGGGCGGCTGCAGGACCTGATGGAGGTGCTGGCGCCGGACGTCGTCCTGATCGCCGACGGCGGCGGGATCGCGGCGGCCGTGACGGCCCCGGTGCACGGGGCCGAGGCGGTGGCGGCGCTGCTCGCGCGCACCGGGCGGCTGCCGATCGCCTTCGAGACCACCACGGTGTGGCTCAACGGCGCGCCGGCCGGGCGGATCGACATCGGCGGCGAGCCCTCGGTGGTGAGCCTCGCGGTGGAGGACGGCCGGATCACCCGCGTCTACATCGTGCGCAACCCGCGGAAGCTGACCCGGATCGACGCACCGGCCGACCTCGCCCGGTGACCGCCCCCGGTCGCGGGGGGGGGGGGGGGGGCGCCCCCGCCCCCCCCCCCCCCCCCCCCCCCCCCCCCGGCCCCCCCCCCCCCCCCCCCCCCGGAGAGATAAAAAAACA
>NZ_JBHXTL010000070.1:0-3955 GCF_042677365.1 Kitasatospora sp. NPDC127116 | reverse complement strand
ACCCCCCCCCGGCCCCCCCGCCCCGGGTCCCCCCCCGGGGGGGGGGGGGGGCCCCCCGCCCCCCTCGCCCCCCCCCCACGCCCCCCACTGTCCCCGGGGCCCTCCCTGATCACGTACCGTGTTCGCACCACCACAGGTTTGGGTACGTACCTCGGCGCGCCCGACGGCCGGGCGCCCACCGAGCAGGAGACCCAGCGGCCCATGGATCACAACCGCATCCCCCCGACCGTGCGCAAGACCTACGGCACCGATGATCTGGCCAAGGTCGCCAGTTTCGCCGGAGGCTTCATCAATTTCGGTTACTGGCAAGGGATCGACCTCGCCGCCCCGACCACCGAGGACCGGGTGCGCAGCCAGGAGCAGCTCTACCGGCGGGCGTTGCGGGAGTTCCCCGAGCCGCGCGAACGGCTGCGGCTGGCGGAGGTGGGCTGCGGGCGCGGGCTGGGCTCGGCGCTGGCACTGCGGGAGTTCCGCTTCGCGGGGGTGACGGGGGTGGACATCCACCCGGACCAGATCGAGCGGGCCCGCGCCGTCAACGCGAGAGCCCTGGCGACGTACCCCGATCGGCTGGCGTACACCCTCGGATCGGCGGACGAACTCCCCTTCTCCGACGGCTATCTGGACGGCGTCTTCTCCGTCGAGGCGGCCCAGCACTTCCGCGAGCTGACCGGCTTCGCCCGGGAGTCGGCCCGCGTGCTGCGCCCCGGCGGCCGGCTCGTCGTGACCACCTTCTTCACCGCCCCGGGCGCCGACATCGCCGAACGCCTCAAGATCCTCCTCGCCAGCTTCGCCGACGGCCTCGACGTCGCCCACCCCCTCGACGACTTCACCGCCGCCCTCACCCGCTCCGGCTTCACCGACATCACCACGGAGTCCATCGGCGCCAAGGTCTGGCCGGGCTTCGACCGCTACCTCGTCGACGTCGTCCCCACCGCCCACTGGTCCCGCAACTTCCTCACCGCCTGGCGCGACGGCCTCGTCGACTACCACGTCGTCACCGCCATCCGCATCTGATCCGCCGCCGGGCGCCGCGACACCCGACCCGATCCGACCCGGGCACCGCTCACCGAACCGACCCGGGCACCGCCCGGTGCCCGCCGGCCGCCGGATCCCGGCCGTGCAGGCCCGGCACAGCGGTGGGCGCTGACGGTCAAGCCCGCCGGCGCCGTCGCCACTAGCGTTCCCGGGCAGGGAGCGAGGGGCTCTCCCGGGACCGCCCGACGACATCGACCGCCCCCGTACCGTCGCGTCGTCGGGCCTCCCGACAGGGTGCGACGAGGCGGACAGGTGGTACGTCGATGACCGGGACCGACGGCGGACGGGCCGGCGAGGCCGGCGGTTCGGCCTGGTCGCCGCTGCGCCGACGGGTCTTCCGCGACCTCTGGCTGGCCCAGTTCACCTCGAACGTCGGCAGCTGGATGCAGACCGTCGGCGCCCAGTGGCTGCTGGTCGGGCACGGCGCGGCCCAGGTGTCCCTGGTCCAGCTCGCGGCGGGCCTGCCGGTGCTCTTCCTCGCCCTGCCGGCCGGCGTCCTCGCGGACCTCGTGGACCGGCGCCGCCTGCTGCTGGCCATGCAGGCCGCCATGGCGCTGGTGGCCGCCGCACTGGCCGTGCTGGCGTTCACCGGACGGCTCGGGCCCTGGACACTGCTGGCGCTCACCTTCCTCCTGGGCTGCGGGAACGCGCTCAACGGCCCGGCCTGGCAGGCGGTGCAGCCCTCGCTCGTCCCCCGGGACGAGTTGCGGCAGGCCGCGGCGCTGGGCGCGGTGAACCTGAACCTGGCACGCGCCGTCGGCCCTGCCCTGGGCGGGCTCCTCATCGCCGTCCTCGGCGTCGGCTGGACCTTCGCCGTCAACGCCGCGTCCTTCCTCGCGATCCTGGCCGTGCTGGCGACGTGGCGCCCCGGTACCCCGGCGCGGGTGCCGCGGCCGGGCCAGGAGCGCGAGCACCTGATCGCGGCCCTGCGGGCCGGCGGCCGGTACGTCCGCAGCGCACCCCGGATCCGCCGGATCCTGCTGCGCAGCGCCCTGTTCGTCCCCGGCGCCTCCGCCCTGTGGACGCTGCTGCCGGTGTCCGCGCACGAGTCCCTCGGTCTCGGTGCGGCCGGGTACGGCCTCCTCCTGGGGGCCGTCGGGCTGGGGGCGGTCGCGGGCGCGGCGGCGCTGCCCGCGCTCTCGCGACAGGTCGGCGGCAACGGCGCGCTGGCCCTCGCCGGGGCCGTCTTCGCGGGCACGCTGGTGACCCTGGCCGTCGGCGCGGGCGTGCCGGTCGCCTTCCTCGCCCTGGTCCTGGCGGGAGCGGCGTGGATCACGGCGCTGTCCACCCTGAACGCGGGCCTGCAGGTCGCCCTGCCGGCGTGGGTGCGGGCCCGGGCCTCGGCCTTCTACCTGCTCGTCTTCCAGGGCGGCAGCGCCCTCGGCGCGCTGTGCTGGGGACAGGTGGCCCAACACGCCGGTGTGTCGGCGGCGATGCTCCTTGCGGCCCTGGTCCTGCTCGGCGGGGTGCTCTCGTTGCGACGGCTGCCCCTGCCGGGCGGCCGGACCGATCCGACGCTCTCCGAGGCATGGCCCGAGCCCCGGCTGACCGTCGAGCCGGCGCCGCAGGACGGGCCGGTCCTGGTGACCGTGACCTACCGGGTGCGGGCCGAGCGGGCCCCGGCGTTCGTCACGGCGATGCGCAAGGTGGAGTCCTCCCGGCGCCGGACGGGTGCGGTCAGCTGGGGCCTGTACCGGGACGCCGCCCGGCCGGAGCAGTTCGTCGAGACGTTCACCGTGACGTCGTGGTCGGAGCACTGTGCCCAGCACCACGGGCGCTACACCGGCACCGACCGCGCCTTCGAGACCGACGCCCGCGCCCTGCTCACTGGGGAACCGACCGTCACCCACGCCGTGATGGCGCACGACCGCGACGCGTGACGGACCCTCCGTCCCGTTCCCGCGAACAGAGCGCAGGCACGGGCACGGGCACGACAGCATTCGTACACATCAGGACAAATCCGCTGTCCTCTCCGCTCATAGCCTCGTGGAGCGATCCCGGCCCGCCGCTCCGCGAGCGGCCTCCCCGACGACGCCGAGTACCGAGAGCACGTCCCGAGAGCACGTTTCGAGGGCACGTCCCGAGAACAAGGAGCGACATGATGACGGCAGTGGTGACGGAAGAGCAGCGCGCGCACGGTCCGGACCCGACGGCGGCCGGCACCGGGGGCGAGCCGGACCTGCACGCCATGACCCGGATCACCATGCGACCCATCGCCTCGCCGATGCCGCTGGGCTTCTTCACGGTGGCCATCTCCTCCGTCGTGACCAGCAGCCTGCAGCTCGGCCTGATCGACAGCGCCCACCGGCAGGCCGTGGCGCTCACGGTCTTCTCCGCCTTCGTGCTCCAACTGCTGGTCAGCATCCTGGCGTTCGGCGCCCGTGACGTCATCGCGGCGACGCTGATGGCCGGGTTCGCCGGAGCCTGGCTGGCCAACGGCCTGGTCACGTCGACAAATGCCCACGGCGGCGCGCAGGTGCTGGGAGTGATGAACCTGGCGTTCACGGTCTTCGCCGCCCTGATGGCCTCGGTGGCCAGGCCGAAGCGGGTGCTGTGGCTGCTCCTGATGATCGCCGTACCCCGCTACTTCGTCGCCGGCCTCCACGGCGTCTCGGGCGTGTCCTGGCTGGGCCACGTCGCCGGAGCGCTCGGCATGCTGCTCGCGGCGGTCGCGATGTACGCGGCCTACGCCCTGATGCTGGAGGAGCTCCGGGGCCGGGAGGTCCTGTGGATCGGGCGCAGCGGTCCGGTCCGCGAGGCCATGCACGCGGGTCTGACCGGCCAGCTGCAGCGGCTGGAGCAGCAGGCGGGCGTACGCCGGACCCTGTAGCCGGCCCGCCCCGTCCGACCGCCCGGATCCGACGGCGTGACGCGAATCGGCTGTGCCCCCTCCCGGAGGACCCTCGGGTTCCGGGGAGGG
>NZ_JBHXTL010000069.1:6414-53439 GCF_042677365.1 Kitasatospora sp. NPDC127116 | reverse complement strand
GCTCCGTCCGGGTCGGAGCGGCCGCGGGCCCGGAGCGGGTCAGATCCGGGCCAGGTAGCCGTTCTCGACCAGCCAGAGCACGTTCGGCCTGGCCGGGCCGCCGGGCAGCAGGGCGCCGTCGAGCTGGTACTGGAGGCCCCAGCCGGGCTGGTTGAACCACGGCGCGATCGGGCCGGCGTGCACCGTGAAGGCCTTGACCACCTTGTAGTCGTGGTAGTTGCAGGCGGCCGGCGGGTTGCTGTCCAGGCTCTGCGGCGGGAGCGCGCGGTTGGCGTAGGGCAGGCCCTCGGGGGCGAGGTAGGCGCCGTACTCGCTGCCGTAGCGGTCGATGTTCTGGTTCGGGTACAGCGTGAGGTCGAACTCGATCGGGCTGCCGTCGGGCAGGGTGACGTAGCCGTCGGCCGGCGGGTAGATCCAGCCGCCCTTGCCGCCGTTGCCGGCCGGGTCGTAGTACTGGGCCAGGAAGGTCTGGTCGCTCGCGCCGCCGGTGCGCTGGTAGCCGGCGAGCTGGCGGCCGACCGGACCGGTGGTCGGGAGGTCGGCGGGGCCGAGGCGGGCGTCGTCGTGGTGGAAGGCGGCGGAGCACTGGTCGGAGGGGGTGGCCGCCGGGGCCGCGAGGGCGGCGGGGGTGCTCACGGCGGTGAGGGCGGCGGCCGCGGCGAGCGGCGCGACGAGCAGGCGAAGGCGAAGGCGCACGGTGTCTCCGTCGAACGGGTCAGCGGTCGAAAAGGGAGCCACGGAGGGGCGTTGTGCTCACCCTCCGTGGCTGGTTCGACACCAGGCAATCGGATCTTCTGATCATTCGTCAATATGATCCGTACGACTGCTCGTTCGACTGCGCGGATTCCACCGAACCCGGGACAGCGGGGCCGCCCGTCCAGGAGGATGGGCGGTCCGGCGCCACCGGGTCACCCGCCCGGGTCACCTCCCCGGGGCGACCCGACCGAGCAGGTGGAGCAGCCGGTCGAGAGCGTCCTTGGAGTTCGGCTCGGTCAGGTTGACCATCAGCCGGAACGCCACCTTCAGCAGCGCCGGGTGGCCCAGCCCGGCGGCCCCGGCCGCGCCGAGCAGCTTCGGGCGGCCCAGCAGGTCCGCGGCCAGGCGACCGAGCGCGAAGTAGCCGGCGTACGCGGAGCGCAGCGCCTGCGGGTAGGCGCGCAGGGCGAGTTCGCGGCCGCGGTCGGTGCGGCGGGCGAGGGCCTGGACGATGGTCTCGGCGGCGAACCGGCCGGACTCCATCGCGTAGGCGATGCCCTCGCCGGTCCCCGGGCTGACCGTGCCGCCCGCGTCGCCGACCAGCAGCAGGCCGTCGGCGTAGTGGGGCCGGCGGTTGAGGCCCATCGGCAGGGCGGCGCCGCGGATCGGCTCGGTGACCCCGTCGGGCGTGTAGCCGTACTCCGGGGGCAGGCCGTCGCACCAGCGGCGCAGCAGTTCCCGCCAGTCCACCTCGGTCCCGGTGGTGTCGAGGACCCCGAGGCCGACGTTGGCGGTGCCGTCGCCCATGCCGAACACCCAGGCGTAGCCGGGCAGCAGGCCCCGGGCCGGGTCGTCGGGGTCGCGCAGGTCGAGCCAGGCCTCCAGGTAGCGGTCGTCGTGGCGCGGGGTGGTGAAGTACGTCCGGTACGCGACGCCCATCGCGCGGTCGGTACGGCGGTAGCGCTTCATCGCCACCGACAGCCGGGTGGAGTTGCCGTCGGCGGCGACCACGACCGGGGCCCGGTAGGCGACCGGCCGGCGCTCCTCCCCCGACCTGGCGGTGACGCCGGTGATCCGGCCGGTCCGCTCGTCCAGCAGCGGGCCCGTCACAGTGACGCGTTCGACCAGCCGGGCACCGGCCGAGGCGGCCTTGCGGGCGAGCAGTTCGTCGAAGTCGGCACGGCGCCGGACCAGTCCGTACCCGGGGTAGGCGGAGAGCTCGGGCCAGTCGAACTCCAGCGAGCGGCGCCCGGAGATCAGCCGCAGGCCCCGGTTGTGCAGCCAGCCGGCGCCCTCGGAGACGTCGATGCCGAGGTCGGTCAGCTGCTTGACGGCGCGCGGGGTGAGGCCGTCGCCGCAGACCTTCTCGCGCGGGAAGGCGGACTTCTCCAGCAGCAGGACGTCCAGCCCGGTCCGGGCGAGGTGGGCGGCGGCGGTGGAGCCCGCCGGTCCGGCGCCGACCACGATGACGTCGGCGCTCTCCGCGGCCCGGACGGCCTCCTCGTCCCTGTCGGTCTCCTCGGGCCGGACGGTCCGCTCGGGTCGGACGGTCTGCTCTGGGCCGGGCATCGCACTCTCCCACGGGTCGGATCGGCTGTACTCGCGACGGATTCCTCGGACTGGGCGGTTCCGGACGGACGATAGAGAACCCCGGCACCCGCCCGCCGCCCCGACACGCAGGCCGCCGCCGCGAACCGGTCAATACCGGCCACCACGGCCGTCCGGGTTCACCCACCGGACCGGGGAGCGGAGTCGACGGCTCGGGCCGCTCGGGCCACTCGGGCCGCTCGGCGACACCCGGCACCATGACAAGCGGGTGATCGAGTACCTGCGGGGCGCCGCGGCCGGGCCGCGGCGCCACTGAGCCCCCGGCCCGCGAGCAGCTGCGGGACCAGGGGCTCCTTGTCGTTCCACGGTGCGCACCCCCTGGCCAGGGGGTCCACCGGCGGTCGCACCGGATTCGACGAGGGTCCCCGGCCACGGGGGCGGACCAGGGGCCCTCACCCGGTACCACGGCCGCCGCCGCTCCCCGGGTTCACCCACGGCCCCGCCGGCCACATCGGCCGCACCGGGCGCACGCGGTCCGCCCGGTCCGGCCCCGGGAACGCCGGAAGCCCCTGGTCCGCACGGGGGAACGGGCCAGGGGCTTCCACTCCGGACTACGGCCGGCGGGCCCTCACGGGTTCAACGCCAGCACCACGTACCCCGCCAGCACCGCCAGGTGCACCGCGCCCTGCAGCGGGGTCGCCCGGCGCGGGATGACCGTCAGGGTGAGCAGCATGATCGTCAGGGTCAGCAGCACCATGTGCGCCGGGTCGAGGCCGAGGACGAGGGGGCCGGAGAGCCAGCTGGAGGCGATCGCGACCGCCGGGATGGTCAGGCCGATGCTGGCGAGCGCCGAGCCGAGGGCGAGGTTGAGGCTGGTCTGCACCCGGTTGCGGACGGCCGCGCGCAGCGCCGCGATGGTCTCCGGCAGCAGCACCATCAGGGCGATCACCACGCCGACGACCGCGTGCGGGAGCCCGGCGTCGTCCACCGCCTTCTCGATGGTCGGCGACACGCCCTTGGCCAGGCCCACCACCGCCACCAGGGCGACGGCGAGCAGCAGCAGGCTGACCCCGGCGGCCCGGACGGTCGGCGGGGAGGCGTGCTCCTCCTCGTCCAGCACCCGGCCCTCGGGGGTGACGGGCAGGAAGTAGTCCCGGTGCCGGATGGTCTGGGTGGCCACGAACAGCCCGTACACCACCAGCGAGGCGGTGGCCGCGAAGGTGAGCTGGGTGGTGGAGAACTGCGGGCCGGGCGAGCTGGTGGTGAAGGTCGGCAGCACGAGGCTGAGGGTCGCGAGGGTGGCGATGCAGGCGACCGCGGCGCCGGTGCCCTCGGCGTTGAACACGGCGGTCCGGTACTTGACGGCGGCGACCACGATGGACAGTCCGAGGATGCCGTTGCAGGTGATCATCACGGCGGCGAAGACGGTGTCCCGGGCCAGCGTGGAGGACTTGTCCCCGCCGTCGGCCATCAGCGTCACGATCAGCGCGACCTCGATCACGGTGACCGCCACCGCGAGGACCAGTGACCCGAACGGCTCCCCCGACCAGTGCGCGATGACCTCGGCGTGGTGCACGGCGGACAGTACGGCGCCCACCAGGAAGCAGGCGACCACCGCCACCACCCAGCCGGGCAGTTCCTTGTGCCAGGTCAGGGCGAGGACGAGGAACGACACCACCGGAACGACGACGGTCCATTGCGCGACGGCCGCGCGGAGCTTCGTGATCATGCCGCCGAGGATCCCAGACCGGAGGCCCGTCACCCGGGTGCCCGCGCCGGGATTCGTAGGGATGTGGCATAACTCATCCCATTTCGCGGCGTCACCCTCCGTAGTCGCGAAGGTACTGAAGCACTTTGTCGACATGTGGTCGAACCCGTTCCGGGACGCCCCCGGCGGCCACCACGCTCTTGTCACTGGTGCGGTAGGCCGCCGCGACCAGGGCGGGCAGGCCGTGGGTGAGGCCGCGGTGCTTTATCTGCTGGTCGAGCCAGCAGACGTAGTTGCCCATCGCGGCGATCGCGTCGCCCGGGTCCCAGTACGACTTGGCTCCGGGGTGGGCGGCGGCCTTGCCCCAGGCCTCGAAGACCGAGGGCGTCCACATCGCGATGCCGTACTCGCCGGTCTCCGGGCGGGCCGCGTCCGGGTCGAAGCCGCTCTCGGCCTTCAGCATGGCCGCCAGCAGCACCGGGGTGACCTCCGGCTCGGGGCAGCGCCGCGCCGCGGTCTCGATCATTCCCCGGTAGGCCACCGGGACGTCCGAGCCGGCCGGGATCGCACCGGGCAGCGGGGGCACCGCGCGCCGGGCGGCGCCCGGCCCGCCCGGCTCCGGCCCGCCCGGCTCCGGTCCGCCGGTCAGGGCGAGGACGGCGAGCCCGCAGGCCAGCAGGCCCGCGCCGGCCCGGACGGCGGCGCGCCGGCGCCGGCCCGGCGGAGCGGCGGCCCGGGCGACCAGCAGGGCCGGCCCGGTCCGGGTCCGCTCCTCCCGCCCGGGGGCGAGGCAGGCGGTGACCACGGGCCGCCAGCGCGCCGGCAGCGCCTCGTCCAGCCGCAGCGGCGCGGCGCCCCGCGCGTACGCCTGGGCGGCCAGCGAGCGGGCCCGGGCGGTCGCGCCGAGGAAGGGGTGCAGGCCGCCGGTGAGCAGCTGGTGGGCGATCACGCCGAAGGCCCAGACGTCGGCGCTGGGGCGCACGGCGACGCCGCGGGCACCGGTGCGCTCGGACCACCACTCGGGCGGGACGTGGTCGGGCGAGCCGAGCGGAGGGGCGTAGGCGTGGGTGCCCTCCAGCTCGGCGGTGAGGCCGAAGTCGGCGATCTTGGCGGTGCCGTCGGGCATCAGCAGGACATTGGCCGGTTTCAGGTCCCCGTGCACCCAGCCGGCCCGGTGCATGTGGGTCAGCCCGGCGCAGACCTCGGTCAGGATGCGTTCGGCGCCGGGCACCGCCGTACCGGGGCGGGCCTCGGCCAGCAGGTCCTGGAGGCTGCGGGCGGCGCGTTCCATCACCAGGGCGACGGCGCCGTCGAGCTCCGGGTGGTCCGGGTCCTCGACGGTGGCCACGGCGAAGGTGCGGATCAGGTGGGGATGGTCGGCGCGGCGGCTGAAGCGCTGCTCGCTGCGGGCCATCCGGGCCACGGTCCGGCGCTGGCCGGGGCTGAACCGGGCCGCGCCGAGGATCTTGACGGCGGCCGGGCCGCCGTCGGGGCCCTCGGCGGCGTACACGCTGCCCCAGGCGCCCGCGCCGAGGAAGGCGCCGAGGCGGTAGCCGGCGATCGGGTAGCCCGCCGGGACCGCGAACGGCGGGCCGCCGGGCGTCACGGCCGGGCGGCCGGGCGCCGGGGCGGGAGCAGCGCGAGGTGCTCCTCCCGGACGAGGTCGAACCTCAGCGCCAGCGCCACCAGTTCCTCGCGCTTTCCGCCGCCCGGACCCTCCTCGTACGGCTCGCGCAGCCGCAGCTTGGTCGCCACCAGGTAGTCGATGTGGTAGTTGACCGCCGAGCGGCTCAGTCCGCGGCAGCCGGGCAGGGCGCGCAGCCGGGCGAGCACCTCGGTCACCCCGGGGACGGCCGCGGCGGAGGGCGAGCGCAGTCTGGGCTCGCAGAGCGCGAGCAGGACCAGGAAGTACTTGGCGGTCGGGTCCAGGGCGAACGGGCTGACGGTGCGCTCGCCCTCGGCGCCGCCGGGCCGGCCGTCGAGGTAGGCGTGCTGCGGGGCGAAGACCTTGAAGGCGGCGGGCCCGCCGAGGGCGGGCAGCAGCACCCGGGAGAGTTCGAACGGGACGGGCGCGCCGATCCGGCCGGGCGCGACCTTGACGTGCTCCCCCGCGCCCTCCAGGTTCTCCACCACGTAGGTGGCCGAGGTGCTGAAGTTGGACAGCCGCCAGTAGTCCTCGGCCGCGACCACCTCTCCCGCCCGGCGGGAGACGCCCTGGTCGGGCAGCGGGATGGGGACCGGCCGGCCGGGCTCCCCGCGCCCGAACACCGCGGTCTCGCCCGGGCCCATCCGCAGCAGGCCGGGGGTCTCGCCGGGCGCCACCTCGGGCCCCGGGCCGGGAAGTTGCACGATGACCGTGTCCACGCGGCACCTCCGTGGGATCGGCTCGATGGTATCCGTCCGATTCGCCCCGGGGGCAACCCGCCACCCGGACGGGTGAGCGGGGCACCGGGGCACCGCCAACCCCGCCGGGCCGTGGGCGGGTTGCCGATGCCACCCGCAGCTTCCCGATGAACCGATCGTCCGTCAGGACTGGAGTTGTCCGTGTGCTGAACGGGCGGCGAATGGTTGCAGGATGTAGTTGAACCGTCACCATGAGTGTGACGCAACGCACACACACCGGGTTCACAATGTGTGCAAGACTCATCTCAAGGAGTGAGATTCCCTTAATTTCCAAGGAGGTTCGCATCATGCGCGCTCGGATCGCAGCTGTGGTCATGGCAGCGGCAGGGATAGCCGGCCTGACGGCGGCCCCGGCCATGGCGGCCACGGCGACGTCCGGCACCGACGGCGCGGCCTGCGCCGCGGTGCTCAACCAGCCCTGCGTCTCGCACCAGGCCGACGGCGAGGGCATCGTGGGAGTCGCCCGGGTCAGCGCCGACCGGGGCCAGTTGACGCTGGTTCGGGTCGAGATCCGCACCCAGGCCGCCTGGGGCAGCCCGTGGAAGACGGTCGCCGCCGCGACCACCGTGCGGTTCGGCTCCGCCGAGGCGGTCACCCCGCGGGTGGCCACCACCGCCCCCCGCATGATCTGCGCGACCGCCGGCCCCGCGCTGGACGTCGCCCAGCAGGTCACCACCTGTACCAACCCGTTCTGACCGCGGGGCCGCAGAGGCGCCGCGGCCGCCCGCCCCACGCCGTCCGTACGACCGGGCAGCCGTCCGGACGACCGGTGAGCGGGAAGCCGTAGAGGACACGAACACCGGGCCGGCCGTCGGGACATCCCCCGACGGCCGGCCCCGGCCGTTCCGACCTGGCAGAACGGGCAGGGGCGGAAGATCGCCCGCCAGTCGGACCCGGGTGGACCTGGGGCACCCCTTCACGGCAAACTGGTCTAGACCTCGGAGGTCTAGACCTCAGACTCGCCTCAGAACGGTGGACCCAGTATGGAAATCGTGATCGTCCCTGACGCCCGTGCGGCCGGCGACCTCATCGCCGCGGCGATCACCGATCTGCTGACCGACAAGCCCGACGCCCTGCTCGGCGTGGCGACCGGCTCGACCCCGCTGCCGATCTACCAGGCCCTGGCCGAGCGGGTCCGCGACGGCCGGCTGGACGCCGCCGAGGCGCGCATCTGCCAGCTGGACGAGTACGTCGGCCTGCCCGCCGGCCACCCCGAGTCGTACCGGTCGGTGGTGCTGCGCGAGGTCGTGGAGCCGCTCGGCCTGACCGAGGACTCCTTCCTGGGCCCGGACGGCAACGCGTCCGACATCGCCGCGGCGGCCGTCGCCTACGACCGCGCGCTGGCCGAGGCCGGCGGCGTCGACCTCCAGCTGCTCGGCATCGGCACGGACGGCCACATCGGCTTCAACGAGCCCTGCTCCTCGCTCTCCTCCCGGACCCGGATCAAGACCCTCACCCGGCAGACCCGGGTGGACAACGCGCGCTTCTTCGACAGCATCGACGAGGTCCCGCACCACGTCATCACCCAGGGCATCGGCACCATCCTGGAGGCCCGCCACCTGGTGCTGCTCGCCACCGGCGAGGCCAAGGCCGAGGCCGTCGCGCTCGCCGTCGAGGGCCCGCTGTCCGCGGTCGTCCCCGCCTCGGCGCTCCAGCTGCACCCGCACGCCACCGTGGTGGTGGACGAGGCGGCCGCCTCCCGCCTCAAGTTCGCCGACTACTTCCGCGACACCTACGCCGCCAAGCCGGCCTGGCAGAAGCTCTGACCACTCCCGGGCGGCACCCCTGACGGGCCGGGGTGCCGGCCGCCGACTCCCCTCGGTGGCCGGCGCCCCGGCCGCTTCGCGTCCGCCCCGGGTCCGGCCCCGGGTGCGCCCCGGGTCCGCCCCGGGTGCGCCTCAGCGCTTGCGGAGCCAGTCGCCGAAGGCCGCCAGGCCGGGGCCCGGGTCGCGGCGGCCGAGGCCGATCCGGAAGCGGTCGGCCGGGGTCGGAGTCAGCTCCGAGCGGAAGACGTCGGCGGGCAGCAGCAGCACGCCCGCCTGTTCGACCAGGGCGGTGCAGAACTCCGCCACGTCGCCCGGGCCCCGGTAGCGCGGGTAGGCGACGCAGCCGCCGTCCGGCGCGCGCCACTCGAAGAGCTCGGCGAACTCGGCGAAGAAGGCGTCGAACCGCGGCAGGTTCTCGGCGATGATCGCGCGGTTGCGGGCCAGGATGTGCTCGCGGGCGGTGATCGCGATCCGGGCCAGCACCTCGCTCGGCGCCGAGTTGCAGATCGTGGTGTAGTGCTTGGCCCGCTCCAGGCGCGAGCGCAGTTCCCGGTCCCGGCAGGCGATCCAGCCGATCCGCAGGCCGGGCAGGCCGAGCGACTTGGAGGTGACGTTGAGCGACAGGGCCCGCTCGGAGAGGTCGGCGGCCTGCGGCAGGGTGCGGGCCCGGTCGTGCTCCAGGCCGCGGTAGACCTCGTCCGAGAAGAGCCGGATGCCGCGCTCGTCGCAGAGCTCGGCCAGCCGGACGAAGTCGGCGGTGTCGATCACCTTGCCGGTCGGGTTGTTCGGGAAGTTGACCGACAGCACCCTGGTGTTGGGGCGCAGCGCCGCCTCGACCGCGTCCAGGTCCAGCGCCCAGTCCCGCTCCGCGTCCAGCGCGACGCCGGTGACCTCGCACAGCGAGAGCGGAACGGTCTCGGCGGACTGGTAGTTGGGGGTCAGCACCACCGCGTGGTCGCCCGGTTCGAGCAGCACCTGCATGGCGAGGTTGAGCCCCTCCTGGGCGCCGCCGAAGCAGATCACGTCGTCCTCGCCGACCTGCTCGTACATCCCGGCGACGGCGCGGCGCAGTCCGGGGTCGCCGAAGGTCTCGGTGTAGCCGAGGGCCAGGGTGTCCCAGGCCTCGCGGTCCTCGGGGCCGGCCAGGGCGAGCAGTTCGGCCATCGTCATGGTCTGCGCGTCGGAGGCGGTGAGGTGGTACCGGGCGGTGAACTCCCAGCGCGAGAAGTGGGTTTCGAGCCGGAAGTCGGGGAGCTGGGTCACTGGTGGTACTCCTTGGCGGGGCCCGCCGGGTGCTGCTTGAGCTCGGCGAGCAGGCTGTACGCGGTGGAACGGGAGATCCGCAGCGCGGTGGCGACGACCGGGACGGCGCGCCGGACGGCGAACACCCCGGCCCGGTCCAGTTCGGTCAGGACGGCGAGCCGGTCCTCGCGGGTGAACCGCTCCAAGGGGCGGCCCCGGTCGCGGACGTACCCGCCGACCACGTCGTTGATCCGCTCGGTCCAGTCGCGCTCGAAGAGCGGTTCGGGGCGCGGCGCGGTGGGGGCGGCGAAGCCGGCCAGCAGGGCGGCGGCCTGCTCCAGCGGGCCCCGGTCGAGGTTGACGCAGAGCACCGCCGTGGGCTTTCCGGCCTCGTCGCGCAGCACGGCGCTGACCGAGGAGAGCCGCCGGCCGTCGGGCAGCAGCTTCTCGTAGGGGCCGTAGACGTCGGGGGCGGAGGGGTCGATCCCGTCCAGTTCGCCGAGCAGCGAGGGGTCGCCGGGGGCCCGGGGGGTCATCGGGTTCCAGATGGCGAGGACCCGGTCGGTGGCGGTGTCGTGCAGCACCACCTCGGCGTACGGGCCGAGCAGCAGGGCCACGGCGCGGCAGACCGGGGACCAGGTCGGCACGCGTGGGTCGGGGTTTTCCGCAGACATGGTCGGACTGTACGTCCGGATCGGACACTTCGTCCAGGGCTTTCGCGCACCGGGCCCCGCCGAAGGGTCTCGGCGGGGCCCGGTGCGGCTGCCCGTGCGCGGCGGGCGGGCGCTACTTGCAGGTAATCAGCAGCCCCAGGATCGCGGAGCAGCTGCGGGTGGCCCGGCTGGTGGCGGGCGACGGGTCGGCGGGCGCCCCGGCGGTGCGGGCCACGGTGACGTCCCAGCTGCGGAGCAGCGAGAACAGGCCGACCCCGACCGAGAAGTGCCGGGTGGTGCTCGCGCCCTTGGCCAGTGGCGCGGTCAGCGTGCAGCCGAGCTTCCCGGCGGCGACGGTGCAGTCGCCGGAGGTCGTGGTCAGTCCGGCGGGCAGGTCGGCGGTGACGGTGGCCGCGGCGACCGGGTCGGGGCCCTGGCCGGTGAGGGTGACGGTGTAGTCGACCCGGCTGGACAGCAGGCCGGTCACCGGGGTCGCGGTGAGCGCGACGCCCAGGTGGGCGGCGGGGGCGGTGTAGGTGAAGCGGTCGGCGGCGACGGCCGCGCTGGTGCCGCCGGGCCCGGTGACCCGCACGTCCACCGGCCCGGTGACGGTGGTCGCGGGGGCGGTCGCGGTGCAGCTGGTCCGGGTGCAGCTGAACGAGGTCGCGGCGCCGGCCGCGCCGAAGGTCACGGCGGTGGCGCCGGCCAGGTCGGTGCCGGTGACGGTCACCGTGGTGCCGCCCGTCCCGGAGCCGCCGTTCGGGCTGATCGCGGTCACGTCCGGCACCGGCAGCGGGAAGTCCACCACGTCGACGGCGTTGCCGGTGAAGTCGGCGAGGTAGCCGTGCCGCCCGTCGGCGGTCAGGGCCAGGCTGTACGGAGCGGCGCCCACCGGGACGGTCGTGGTGACCGTCCGGCTCGCGGTGTCCACCACGCTCAGGGTGTTGTCGGCGTAGTTGGAGACGTAGGCCGCCGCGCCGTCCGGGGAGAGCGTCACGGCGTAGGGGCCGGAGCCGACCGCTACGGTGCCGAGGACCGTGCCGGCCGCGGTGTCGATCACCGCGGCGGTGCCGTCGTCGCCGTCGGCGGCCCACAGCCGGGTGCCGTCCGGGCTGAGCGCGAGCCCGAAGGCGCCGTGGCCGACCGCAACGGTGCCGCCCACCGTGCCGCTCGCGGTGTCGACGACGGTGACGGCCTTGTCCCCGGAGGCGGCGACGTACAGCCGCGCGCCGTCCGCGGAGACGGCCAGCCCGTGCGGTTCGGCGCCGACCGGCACGGTCGCGGTCACGGTGCCGGACGAAGTGTCCAGCACGCTCACCGTGTTGGCGGCGGCGTTGCTCACGTAGGCCCGGGAGCCGTCCGGCGCGAGGGCGAGGCCCCAGGGCTGGGCGCCGACCGGGACGGTCGCGGTGACGGCGTTGGTCGCGGTGTCCACGACGCTGACGGTGTTGTCCAGGTGGTGCGTCAGGTAGGCCCGGTGCCCGTCGCGCGACACGGCGACGGCGTAGGAGCCGCTCCCGGCGGTGAAGGTGCCGGACACGGTGTTGGTCGCGGTGTCCAGCACGCTGACCGCGCCGCTGCTCTGGCTGGTCACGTAGGCGTGGCCGCCGTCCGGCGTCAGCGCGACGCCCGCCGGGTAGGGCGCCACCGCCACGTGCGCGGCGACGGCCGGCGGCGGTGTGACGGCCTCGGCCGTCGCGGGCAGCGACAGCAGTGCGGCCGTGGTCGCGACTGTCGCGGCCACGGCCGTCCGGGTACGGGGTGCGCCGGATATGCGGGGTGCACGGGATGTGCGGGGTGTTCTCATGGATCTCTCCTGCTGCTCGACACGTACGGGTGGTGCGGATGTGGTGGTGTTCGGAGCAGGGGGAAGCGTAGGAGGCTCTCTGACTTTCCGTCAGGGAGTGACTACTAATGTCGCCAAATGTTCAGATCCGATCGCAGCGCGACACAGCGAGGCCCCGCGCCCGCCTCCCCGAGGGCAACGTGACCGCGGTCCCGGTCGGAGTCGTGCAGAAAATTGGAGTTGGAGAGTCGTATTCGGTAGCGTTCCGAACGTGAGGCTGACCAAGAGCACCGACATCGCCCTGCGGATCGCCATGCGACTGGCCGTCCTGGGCGAGGGCGACAACCCGACCACCCGCGAGGTGGCCGAGTCGGTCGGCGTGCCGTACACCCACGCGGCGAAGGTGGTCAGCCGGCTGCAGCACCTGGGGGTGGTGGAGGCCCGGCGCGGTCGCGGCGGCGGGCTGATGCTCACCTTCGCCGGGCGCACCGGCTCGCTCGGACTGCTGCTGCGGGAGCTGGAGGGGGTCGGCGACGTGGTCGGCTGCGAGGACGACCCGCCGTGCCCGCTGCGGGCCGCGTGCCGGCTGCGCGGGGCGCTGCGGAACGCCCAGGAGGCGTTCTTCGCGGCGCTCGACCACCTCTCCGTCGCCGACCTGGTGGCCTCCCCCACCGGACCGGTCCTGCTCAGCCTCACCACCGGACCCCCTGACACCGCCGGACCCACCGGCTGATCAGCCCACCCGGGGCCGCGCACCCCCTTGCGGCCTTTAATGCGAATCTCAGATACCAATAAGGAGTCGTCTGATGCTGTCCGCGAAGTCCGCCGAGGTCATCGAGGCCACCCTGCCCGTCGTGGGCGCCGCCATCGGGGACATCACCCCGCGCTTCTACGACCGGATGTTCGCCGCGCACCCGGAGCTGCTGCGCGACCTCTTCAACCGGGGCAACCAGGCCAACGGCAGCCAGCGCGAGGCCCTGGCCGGCTCGATAGCCGCCTTCGCCACCGCCCTGATCGCCAACCCGGACCAGCGGCCGGACGCGATGCTCGCCCGCATCGCCCACAAGCACGTCTCCGTCGGCATCGCCGACGACCAGTACAAGATCGTCCACGAGCACCTGTTCGCCGCCATCGTGGAGGTGCTCGGCGAGGCCGTCACCCCCGAGGTCGCCGCCGCCTGGGACGAGGTCTACTGGCTGATGGCCAACGCGCTGATCGCCGTCGAGGACCGGCTGCGCGCCGAGGTCGCCGCCGGCGGCGACCCGGCCGACCTGTGGCGCCCCTACGCCGTGGTCGCCCGCGTCCAGGAGACCGAGGCCGTCACCACCTACCTGGTCCGCCCGACCGACGGCCGTCCGGTGCCGGCCTTCCGCCCCGGCCAGTACGTCTCCGTGCGCACCGAACTGGCCGACGGCGCCCACCAGATCCGCCAGTACAGCCTCTCCGGCGGCGCCGACGGCGCACTGCGCTTCAGCGTCAAGCGCGAGGACGGCGGCGAGGTCTCCGGCCACCTGCACGACCACCTGAAGGCCGGCGACCCGATCGACCTGGCGCCCCCGCTGGGCGACATCGCGCTGGCCGACGGCGACGGACCGGTGCTGCTCGCCTCCGCCGGCATCGGCAACACCCCGATGACCGCCATGCTCGACCACCTGGCCACCACCGGCTCCACCCGGCGGATCGTCTCCGTGCACGGCGACCGCGACCAGCTGAGCCACGCCTTCCGGGCCGAGCTGGCGCGGCTCACCACCACGCTGCCGAACGCCACCTCGCACGTCTTCTACGAGCAGCCGCTCGGCGAGTGGCCGGCCGAGCGCACCGGCCTGGTGGACCTCTCCACCGTCGAGGTCCCGGCCGGCACCACCGCCTACCTGTGCGGGCCGCTCCCCTTCCTGCGCGCCGTCCGCGAGCAGCTGCTGACCGCGGGCGTCCCGGCGGCGGACATCCACTACGAGGTGTTCGGCCCGGACCTCTGGCTCGGCGCCTGAGGTTCCGAGGCCCTGAAGTCCCGAGGCCTTGAGGTCCTGAGGTCCTGAGGCCTTGAGGTCCCCCCGCGGAACCGGTCCGCTCGGTACGATCACGAGCGGCCCGGTGCCGTTCGGCTGCCGGTGCCCTCCGCGTGTCCGCACGTCCGTACACCGGTGCGTCCGGCGGGAGTTCGGCAGAAGGGAGCCCGGATGCGGGTCGCGCTGTTCGCCACCTGCGTCAACGACGCGCTGTTCCCCGCCACCGCGGTGGCCACCGTCCGGCTGCTGGAACGGCTCGGCGTGACGGTGGAGTTCCCCGCCGGGCAGACCTGCTGCGGTCAGCCGCAGTACAACACCGGCTACCGCAGGGCCTGCGAGCCGCTGGTCCGGCGCACCGCGAAGGCCTTCGCCGGGTACGACCACGTGGTGACGCCCTCCGGCTCCTGCGTGGCGATGGTCCGGGACAACTACCCCCGGATCGGCGCCCGGGCCGCCGCCGATGGCCGGGGCACCGAACTCGCCGACCTGGCCACCGGCCTGGTGCCCCGGGTGGTCGAACTGACCGAGTTCCTCACCGACGTGCTCGGCGTCGAGGACGTCGGCGCGTACTTCCCGCACACCGTCACCTACCACCCGTCCTGCCACGGCCTGCGCCTGCTCGGCCTCGGCGAGCGCCCGCGCCGGCTGCTGGGCGCCGTCGAGGGCCTGGAACTGGTCGAGCTGCCCGGGGCCGAGGAGTGCTGCGGTTTCGGCGGCACCTTCGCGGTCAAGAACGCGGCGGTCTCGGCGGCCATGGCCGAGGACAAGCTCGCCAACGCGCTCGGCACCGGCGCCCGGGTCCTGTGCGGCGCCGACAACTCCTGCCTGCTGCACCTCGGCGGCACCCTGCGCCGCACCGGCGCGCCCCTGCGACCGCTGCACCTGGCGGAGATCCTGGCCAGTACCGAGGAGCACCCCTGGAGGCCGTCCGCATGAGCGCGCGCAGCGAGCGGACCGGGAACCCGGCCGGCACCTTCCTCGGCATGCCCGCCTTCCCGCAGGCCGCCGCCGGGGCCGTACGGGACGAGCGGCTGCGCGCCAACCTCCGGCACGCCACCCGCACCATCCGGGACAAGCGGGCCCGGGCCGTCGCCGAACTCGCCGACTGGGCGGAGCTGCGCACCGCCGGGAAGGCGATCAAGGACCACACGCTGCGCCACCTCGACCGCTACCTGGTCCAGCTGGAGGAGAACGTCACGGCGGCCGGCGGCACCGTGCACTGGGCCGCCGACGCCGAGGAGGCCAACCGGATCGTCGCCGGGCTGGTCCGGGCCACCGGACGGACGGAGGTGGTCAAGGTCAAGTCGATGGCCACCCAGGAGATCGAGCTCAACGAAGCGCTGGCGGCCGAGGGGATCACCGCCTACGAGACCGATCTCGCCGAGCTGATCGTCCAGTTGGGCGAAGACCGGCCCTCGCACATCCTGGTGCCGGCGATCCACCGCAACCGGGCCGAGATCCGGGAGATCTTCGCCGACCGGATGGCCTCCTGGGGCCGCCCGGCGCCCGAGGGCCTCACCGACTCCCCCGCCGAACTCGCCGAGGCCGCCCGGCTGCACCTGCGGGAGAAGTTCCTGCGCGCCGAAGTCGCCGTCTCCGGCGCCAACTTCATGGTCGCCGAGACCGGCACCCTGGTGGTGGTCGAGTCCGAGGGCAACGGCCGGATGTGCCTCACCCTGCCGCGGACCCTGATCTCCGTGGTCGGCATCGAGAAGGTCGTGCCGACCTGGCGGGACCTGGAGGTCTTCCTCCAACTGCTCCCCCGCTCCTCCACCGCCGAGCGGATGAACCCGTACACCTCGCTGTGGACCGGGACGACCGAGGGCGACGGCCCGTCCGAGTTCCACCTGGTGCTGCTGGACAACGGCCGCACCGCCGCGCTCGCCGACCGGATCGGCCGCCAGGCGCTGCGCTGCATCCGCTGCTCGGCCTGCCTCAACGTCTGCCCGGTGTACGAGCGGGCCGGCGGGCACGCCTACGGCTCGGTCTACCCGGGGCCGATCGGTGCCGTCCTGTCACCCCAACTGCGCGGCACCGCGAGCGCGGTGGACGCCTCGCTGCCGTACGCCTCCTCGCTCTGCGGGGCCTGCTACGAGGTCTGCCCGGTGGCGATCGACATCCCCGAGGTGCTGGTGCACCTGCGCGAGCGGGTGGTCGAGCAGGGCGGGCACCCGCTGGAGCGGGCCGCGATGGCGGCGGCCGGCTTCGTGCTGGACCACCCGGCGGCGCTCACCGCCGCCGAGCGGCTGGCCGGGCGCACCCGCGCGCTGCACCCGCGCCGGCTGCCCGGGCCCGGGCGGGCCTGGACCGACACCCGGGACCTGCCGGAGGTGCCCGCCGAACCGTTCCGCGACTGGTGGCGGAGGAACCGCACATGACCACCCCCGACCGCACGCGACCCGACAGCCCTTCCGGCTCGCGGGAGTTGATCCTCGGCCGGATCCGGGCCGCGCTCGGCGACACCGCCGGGGTGGCCGAACAGCCGCCGCCCCGCGACTACCTGACGGCGCACGTGCCGACGGACGACCCGGCGGCGCTGCTCGACCTGCTGCACCGCAACCTGGCCGACTACCGGGCCCTGGTGCACCGCTGCCGCGAGGACGAACTGCCGTGGCTGATCGCCCGGTTGCTGGTCGAGCGGGGCAGCCGGACGGTCGTGGTGCCGGACGGTCTGCCGGCCGGCCGGCTCGCCGCCGCCGAGGCCGAGGGGGTCGCGCTCCTCCCGGACGACGGGACGCCGACCGCCGCCCGGCTGGACACCGCGGACAGCGTGGTGACCGGCTGCGCGCTGGCCGTCGCCGAGACCGGGACGATCGTGCTGGACGCCGGTCCGGGCCAGGGCCGGCGGCTGCTCTCGCTCGTCCCCGACCACCACGTCTGCGTGGTGCGGGCGCCGGAGCAGGTCGTCGCCTCGGTGCCGCTCGCCCTGCCGCGGCTCGATCCGGTGCGCCCGCAGACCTGGATCTCGGGGCCGTCCGCCACCAGCGACATCGAACTGGACCGGGTGGAGGGGGTGCACGGGCCGCGCACCCTGGAGGTGCTGCTGGTCACGGCGGCGGAACGGGACGCCGGGTAGGGCGTGTCACCGCGGCCTGAGCTCCAGGGTGCAGCACTTCGCCCCGCCACCGCCCTTCAGCAGCTCCGAGACGTCCACCGGGACCGGCTGGTAGCCGTGCTCGGCCAGGCGGCCGGCCAGGTTCTTGGCCGCCTCCGGCAGCAGCACCCGGCGGCCGTCCGAGACCGCGTTGAGCCCGAACACCTCGGCGTCGGCCCGGTCGGCGAGGACCGCGTCCGGGTACAGCGCGCGCAGCACCGAGCGGCTGTCGGCGTCGAACGCCTCCGGGTAGTACATGACGTGGTCGTCGGCGAGCACCGCCAGTGCGGTGTCCAGGTGGTAGAAGCGCGGGTCGACCAGGGTCAGGCTGACCACCGGGACGCCGAACAGCTCCCCGGCCTCGGCGTGCGCGGCGCGCGAGGTGCGGAAGCCCGTCCCGGCGAGCACCCGGCGGCCCACCACCAGGTGGTCGCCCTCGCCCTCGTTGACGTGCCCGGCCCGGCGCACCTCGCGGTAGCCGTGCTCGCGGAACCAGGCCAGGTAGGCGTCCGACTCGGCGGCCCGCTCCGGGTGGCGGAAGGTGGCGACCAGGGCCCGGCCGTCCAGCACGGTGGCGCCGTTGGCGGCGTACACCATGTCGGGCAGGCCGGGCACCGGGTCGATCAGCTCGACGGTGTGGCCGAGCCGGCGGTACGTCCAGTAGAGCCGCTCCCACTGGCGCAGGGCGAGCGCGGTGTCGGTGGGCTGGGACGGGTCCATCCACGGGTTGATCGCGTAGTCCACGGTGAAGTGCGTCGGCCGGCACATCAGGTAGCGCCGCGGCCGGGCCTGGCGCTCCGGTATCTGCGTGAGCATGACTCAACCATCCTTGGATCGCGGGGAGTTCGTCGCACGGAGTTCGGGGTTCGCGAGGCCGAACACCTTCGTTCCCAAGGCGGCTGCCCCGGCGGAACCGTTCGCACACCCGGGCGGGCGCTCCCGGCGGTCGCACGCCCCCGCGCACCCGGCGCAGGCACCGGCGCACCGGCCCTCCGGCGCCCGGCTACCAGCGGACCGCGCCGAAGTCCACCGGCCCGGGCCGCAGCTCCCGGCACCGCTCCGCCAGCGCCCGCAGCCGGCGGTCCGCCTCCTCGGCGGACATCCGGCGCCGCCCGCCGTGGCCGGGCAGCAACCACTCGAAGCGCAGTACACCGAGGCCGCGCCGCAGCGAGGCGGCGAGCTCCTCGATCGAGTACCAGGTCACCGATTCCGCCACCTCGATGTCCCCGGTGGTGCGGGACCAGTACAGGCTGTCGCCGCTGAAGCAGTACCGCTGGTCCGCGAGGTAGAGCACGCTGCCCCGGGTGTGGCCGGGGAACGGGTGGGCGACCAGGCCGGGCGAGACCTCCGTCGGCCCGGTGCCGCGCAGCACCCGGTCGGCGTCGGGCGCGGCCTCCAGGTCGCCCTCGTGGATCCAGAGCCGGGCCCCGAGGCGGTCGGCGTACGCCCGGCCGTGCGCGGCGTGGTCGCGGTGGGTGAGCAGGACGTCGGTGACCGGGCCGAGCGCGGCGTACCGGGCGGCCAGGGCCTCGCTGTAGCGCGGCGTGTCGACCATCACCCAGCCGGTCGGGCGGCGGCAGAGGTAGGAGTTGGCGCCCGCGATGCGGCGGGAGTTGTGGCCGAGCAGCAGCAGGTCGTCGGCGAGGGCCAGCGGGAACGGGTCCTCGGCCGGGTCCAGCGGCCCGGTGCCGGGGCGGATGGAGCGGGTCGGGCAGGCGTGGGCGGCGGCGAGCAGCTGTCGGCGCTCGGCCGCGTCGCGCGGCTGGCGGACCAGCTCGGAGCGGCCCTCGTGCTCGCGGACCAGGCCGGGCGCGAGCTGCCGGGCGACGTCGCAGTTGGTGCAGCGGTCGTCGATGGACCAGTTCTCGGGCGGAACGGGGCGCAGGTCGGTGGTCATGGATGCCTTCCCCCAGGAGGACTGCGGCCGGAGCCGGCCGCTCCCTTCGAGCATCCGCCGGACGGGCCGGAAAGCGGAAGGGGGTGCCGATCCTGCGCTTTCCGGGGACCGGGTCTCTGCGGGCGGAAGCGCCCGGTGCGGGTACGTGGCCCATCTCACGTGCCGCCGGGGTCACCTACGGTGGCGTAGGTCACTTGATTGGGTGAACTATCTCTTTCATGCCGAATCTCCAGGAGACCCTTGACCTCGATTCGTACGCCGCCCTCGGGGACAGCTTCACCGAGGGTCTGAACGACCCCGGCATCGATGGCAGGTTCGCCGGCTGGGCCGACCGGCTCGCCGGGATCCTCGCCGACGGACGCCCGCCGGGCGACTTCCGCTACGCCAACCTCGCCGTGCGCGGCCGGCTGCTGGACCAGATCACCGCCGAGCAGGTGCCGCAGGTCCGCCGCCTCCAGCCCGACCTGGTCACCTTCTGCGCGGGCGGCAACGACATCCTCCGGCCGGGCAGCGACCCGGACGAGGTGGCCGGACGCTTCGAGGCCGCCGTCGTCCAGCTCACCGAGAACGCCGGGACGGTGCTGGTCTGCACCGGCTTCGACACCAAGGACGTGCCGCTGCTGAAGCACCTGCGCGGCAAGATCGCCACCTACAACGGTCACGTGCGCGCCGTCGCCGACCGCAACGGCTGCCAGGTGGCCGACCTGTGGTCGCTGCGCGCGGTGCAGGACCGCCGCGCGTGGAGCGAGGACCGCCTGCACCTGTCCCCCGAGGGCCACCAGCGGGTCGCCCTGCTGGCCGCCCGCTCGCTGGGCCTGCGCACCGCACAGGACCCGGAGGCCCCGTGGCCGGACGCCCGCGTGCTCACCCCCGCCGACCAGCGGCGGGAGAACATCCAGTGGGCCCGCGAGCACCTGCTGCCCTGGGTAGGCCGGCGCCTGCGCGGCGAGTCCTCGGGCGACCACGTCGAGCCCAAGCGGCCGGAGCTGCTTCCGCTCTGACGGTCCGTCGGTTCACTCCAGTGGTTCACTCCGCCGGATGGCTCCACCGAACGGCTCCGCCGGCCGCTGCGACCCGGGAGGTCCGCAGCAGCCGGTGGAGCGCTCCGGCACAGCCCGCGCCGACCAGGTACCAGAACAGGTCCGGCGGGTTGAAGGTCGAGCCCAGTACCAGCCGGGCCAGGACGCTGTGCCGCCCCCAGGCGTCCGGCAGGCCGGTGAGCTGGAACAGCTCCACCGCCCAGCTCAGCGCGGCGGCCAGGACCGCGGCCCGGCCGGGGCGCAGCCTCGGCGCGGCCAGCACGAGCAGGGCGTACAGCAGGACGGTGTAGAGCGCGTCCCCGGCGTCCTTGGCGAGGTCCCCGCCCAGCGCCGCCCGCACCCCCAGCCCGGCCGCCACGGTCAGCGCGGCGGCGGCCCCTGCCGCCAGGCGCACCCGAAGGCCCTTCCCCCCAAGATCGTCCACCCGCCCCACGCTACCCCGCGCGGCACGCACTCCGCCCCGGCCGCCCGCCGCCCACCGCCCACCGCCCACCGGAGCCCAGACGCTCCGCCCCGCGCCCGATCCCGACCCGCGCCACCTGCGCCCCGCAACCGGACCCCCTTCCCCCGGAACCACCGCGCGACGCCGCACGTCACTCCCCCCGACGAACGTCCGCGCAGGTCGCGGGCGGGATGAGGACCGGAAGGGACGGGCGGGACAAGTGGCGCACGTGGGTGGGGCCGAGGCGGCCGAGGATCGGTCGGGGCCGGCGGCGGGGCGGGACGAGCGGACCCGGCGCGGGTTCGCGGTGGCCGGGTTCGCCCCGGCGCAGGACGGGAGGGCGCGGGAGCGCGGCAAGGAGCTGCGGGCGAGGGTGCCCCGGGAGCGGCACGCGGAGTTCGCTCCCGCGCCCGACCGGCCGACCGCCGTGTCCGCGCTGGAGACCTCCAACACGGGCCGAATAGCCCGGCTGGTACCGATCCGGGTCGGCCGGATGGCCGCGAGCCCGTTCGCGTTCCTGCGCGGGTCGGCCGGGCTGATGGCCGCCGACCTCGCGGGCACCCCGGTGACCGGGGTCGGCGCGCAGCTGTGCGGGGACGCGCACGCCGCCAACTTCGGTCTGTACGGCGACGCCCGCGGCCAGATCGTGCTGGACATCAACGACTTCGACGAGACCGTCCCCGGCCCCTGGGAGTGGGACCTCAAGCGGCTGGCCGCCAGCCTGGTGCTGGCCGCCCGCGAGGCCGGGGCGAGCGAGAGCACCGCGCGCGAGGCCGCCCAGCACGCGGCCGGCTCCTACCGCCGGACGGTGCGCACGCTCGCCAAACTCCCCGGGCTGGACGCCTGGAACGCCATCGCGGACGAGCAGCTGGTCTCCTTCGCCGAGGCGCACGACCTCGCCGAGGTGCTGCGCAAGGTCGGCGCGAAGGCGCTCGGCAACACCAGCGCGCGGTTCGCCGCCCGCAGCACCGCCCGTACCGCGGACGGCGGTTGGCGCTTCACGGCCGCTCCCCCGGTGCTCACCGAGGTGACCGACGCGACCGCCCGCGCCGTCGCGCACGCACTCGGCCCGTACGTCGAGACGGTGCCGGCCGAGGTGCGCACCCTGCTGTCCCGCTACCGGGTGCAGGACGTGGCGTTCCGGGTGGTGGGCACCGGCAGCGTGGGCACCCGCTCGTACGTGGTGCTGCTCACCGACCACCGGGACCAGCCGCTGGTGCTGCAGGTGAAGGAGGCGCGTCCCTCCGCGCTGCTGCCGTACCTGCCGGCCGGGCCGCGGTCCGTGCCGGACGGGCACGAGGGCCGCCGGGTGGTGCTCGGGCAGAAGCACATGCAGGTGGTCAGCGACACCCTGCTGGGCTGGACCACGGTCGACGGACTCCCCTACCAGGTACGGCAGTTCCGCAACCGCAAGGGCAGCGTCGACCCGGCCGCCCTGCAGCCGTCCCAGCTGGACGACTACGCCCGGATCACCGGCGCCCTACTGGCCCGGGCGCACTCCCACACCGCCGACCCGGGCCTGCTGGCCGGGTACTGCGGCAAGGGCGAGACCCTGGACGAGGCGGTCGCCGCCTTCGCGGTCGCCTACGCGGACCGCACCGAGGCCGACCACGCCGACCTTCTGACGGCGGTGCGCAACGGGCGGCTGCCCGTCGAACACGGCGTCTGACCCGCCCGGCCGCGGGTCGGCGGCTCAGCGGGCCCGCGGCTCACCGGCCGTGCGCCTCAGCGGGCCAGGAACGGCGCCACCGCGGCGACGAACTCGGCGGGCCGGGCACCGTGCACCAGGTGCCCGGCCTCGACGGTGACCAGGCGGCAGTCCGGGATCAGCCGGGCGAGTTCGGCGATCCGCTCCTGCGGGATGTGGCTGGCCGGGCCGCCGGCCACCGCCAGGGTGCGGGCCGTGATCCCCGCCAGCCCCGCCCGCCAGGCCGGGTCGGGGTCGTCGAGCTGGGCCCGGACGGCCCGGACCATCGCCCAGTCGAAGTGCACGTCCGGGTCCGGATCCTCGGGCAGCGCGCTCGCCGGGCGCGGGTACAGCGCGGGGATGTCCTCCAGGACCAGCCGGTCGATCCGCTCCGGCGCGGCCTGGGCGAGCAGGTAGGCGACGGCGCCGCCCATCGAGTGGCCGACCAGGTCGACGCGGGCGAGTCCGAGGGCGTCGAGGAAGGCCAGCACGTCGTCCCGCATCGCCTCCAGCGAGTAGGCGGCGGTGCGGGAGCTGCCGCCGTGGCCGCGCAGGTCGAGCGCGTACACGTGGTGGCCGGGGGCGAGCCCGGGCAGGACGGGTGCCCAGTCGGCGGCGCGTTCGCCGAGGGCGTGCAGCAGGACGAGGGGGGGACCGCCGGGGCGTCCGCTCTCCCGGTAGGCGAGCGTCACCCCGGGCAGGTCCACGGTCCGGTTCCGTACGGCGTCGGTCATGCCCGCCACGGTACGCACGGACCACCGGCTAGCGGACCGGCGTTCGCCCTCGGCGGATCGCGACCGGCTCGCCCTCGCGCTGCTCGCGGGCCGCGGCGCGGCCGGCGAACACCGAGGCGAGGACGGCGAGTCCGGCCACCGCGGCGCACACCGTGCTCGCCGTCAGGAAGGCCGAGCGGTGCCCGCCGCCGCCGGCGGTCTCCCGCAGGTAGACCCCGGACAGGGCCGAGATCGCGACGGCCGCCGCGATCCGCTGCGCCATCTGCAGGATCGCCCCGCTCACCCCGGCCGCCTCGGCGGGCGCGTGGCGCAGCACGAACGCCTGGTTGGTGGAGCCCATCAGTCCGACCGAGGCGCCGCCGAGCAGTTGCAGCAGCGCCAGCAGCCAGGGCAGGACGGCCGCGGGCGCCCAGTGCGCGAGCAGCCCGCTGAGCAGCATGGCGAGCCCCGAGCCGACCATCCCGGCGGTGACGGTGCGCCGGCCGTAGCGCTGGACGACCCGCCAGGCGAGCGCGGAGGCCGTGCCCATGGCCACGGCGGAGGGCAGCGCGACCAGCGCGGCGCCCATCGGGGACAGGCCGAGGCCGTCCTGCAGGAACATGGTCAGGACCAGCGAGGCCGCGAGCGAGGAGCCGAACTGGGCCATCGCGGTGGCCGTCCCGAGCGCGTACGGCGCGGAGCGGGTGAGGGCCGGGTGGATCAGCGGCCGGCCGCCGGCCCGGGCGTAGCGGCGCTGCCACCAGACGAGCGCGCCGAGCAGCAGCAGGGCGGTGGCCGCGAAGGCGAGCCAGCCGGTCCAGCCGGGCGGCCGGACGAAGGGCAGCATCAGGGCGAGGGTGAGCGCCCCGACCAGCAGCAGGCCGAGGAGGTCGAGGTTGGCGCCGCGCGCGCTGGGGCGGGGCTTCGGCAGGTGGCGGGCCGCCAGGACGACGGTGGCCAGCCCGAAGGGGACGTTGAGCAGGAAGGTCAGCCGCCAGCCGTTCTCGGGGCCGGCCAGGGCCAGCACGGCGCCGCCGATCGGCGGGCCGAGCGCGAAGGCGAGGCCGCCGGTGACGGCGTACATGCCGAGGGCGCGGGCCCGCAGCTGGCCGTCGAAGACGTCCTGGAGGGTGCCGATCATCTGGGAGTTGACCAGGCCGGCGCCCGCGCCCTGGAGCAGCCGGGCGGCGATCAGCACCCCGGGCTCGGTGGCGGTCGCGGAGACCAGGCTGACCAGGGTGAACAGGGCGAGGCCGGTGACGAAGAACCACTTGCGGCCCTTGACGTCGCCCAGCCGCCCGCCGGGGATCAGCGCGAGGCCGAAGGCCAGCGAGTAGCCGGCGACGATCCACTGGAGGTCGGCGGGCCCGGCGTGCAGGGTCTCGCGCAGGGCGGGGATGGAGGTGTTGAGGACGGACTGGTCGAGCAGCGTGGTGAAGCCGCCCGCGACGCAGACCAGCAGGATCCGGCGCCCGGCGGCGTCGAAGCGCTCCTTGGGCTTTCCGGATCCTCCGGGCTTTGTGCTGTCCTCGGGCTCCCTGCTGCCCTCGGGCTTTCCGGGCTCCCCGGGCTCCCCGGGCTCCCCGGCTATCGGGTCGGCGGCGGCGCTCACGGCTCGACCACCACCAGCGCGTACCGGGCCTCGCCCGGGCCGAGGCTGCGGAAGCGGCTGGTGACGCCGACGTAGCGCAGGCAGTCGCCGGGGCCCAGCGGCTGCGGCTCCCCGTCCACGGTCAGTTCCAGGTTCCCCTCGAACAGCCACAGGTGGTGCTCCCGGCCGGGCGTACAGGCGCGGTCGTAGGCGATGTCCGCGCCGGCCGGCAGCCGGCCCTCGATGATCTCCGCCCGCAGCGAGCCGTGCGGCGGCGAGACCGACCGGCGGACGAACCCGGTCGTCCCGTCCCGCCAGACCTGCTGCTCCCCGGCCCGCACCAGCCGGGCCGGGCCGGACTCCACCTCGGCGAGCAGCCGCGACATGGTCCGCCCGTACACGGCGCACAGCCGACCGAGCAGCGCGGCCGTCGGACTGACCTCCGCCCGTTCCACCCGGGACAGCGTCGAGCGGCTGACGTCCGCCAGCCGCGCCAACTCCTCCAGGGTCCATCCGCGTTCCAGCCTCAGCTCGGCGAGCCGTTGCGCCAACCGCTCGTCGGCGGCCGTGTCGATTCCCATATTCGCGATGCTATCCCGGATCTGAGATCATCTCACCGGGTCCGGGCCCGCGACTCCGGCCGGCCGGCGCAGCCGGGACGGCGGGCAGGGGGCGGGGGCGGGGCGAGTGGCGGGCGGCGAGTGGCGGGCGGCGAGTGGCGCACCCCTGGGGAGGTGCGTCCGCCACCTCCGCCCGGTCTCCGGGGCTTGACGGGGCCTCGGCCCGAACGGGGCGCCGATCATATGATGTGCGGCGGATCGTGGCCGGTCGGCGGCCCGTGAAGCAAGGGGGACCAGCGTGTTCGGCATCATCAGACCGTGCAGGCACCGATTGTCGGAGCGCCTGCAGACTTCCTGGATGGCCCACCTGTGCGGGCTCTGCCTCGCACTGCGGGACGACCACGGGCAGCTGGCGCGAACGGCGACCAACTACGACGGTCTGATCATCTCCGTGCTGGTCGAGGCCCAGGCCGCCCGGGAGGACTCCTCCTGGCGCCGCACCGCCGGGCCCTGCCCGCTGCGCGGCATGCGGACCGCCTCCGTCGCCAAGGGCGAGGGCGCCCGGCTCGCCGCCGCCGTCTCGCTGGCACTCGCCTCGGTCAAGATCCGCGACCACGTCGAGGACCGCGACGGCGTCTTCGCCCGCCGCCCGGTCGCGGCCGGAGCCCGTGCCGTCACCCGGCGCTGGGACCGGCAGAGCGCGGGCAGCGCCTCCACGGTCGGCTTCGACACCGCGGTGCTGCTCGACGCGGCCTCCCGGCAGGGCGAGTTGGAGCGCTCGCTGCGGCCCGGCGGGTCCGTCCTGCTGGTCACCGAGCCCACCGAGACCGCCACCTCGGCCGCCTTCGCGCACACCGCCGTGATCGCCGGGCGCCCCGGCAACGCCGCCCCGCTCGCCGAGGCCGGACGGCTGTTCGGCCGGCTCGCCCACCTCCTCGACGCCGCCGAGGACCAGGCCGCCGACGCGGCCTCGGGCGCCTGGAACCCGCTGACCGCCACCGGCACCGACCGCGCCGAGGCCGAACGGCTCTGCCGCGACGCCGTCCACGGCATCCGGCTCGCGCTGCGCGAGGTCGAACTCACCGACCGCACCCTCGTGCACGTGCTGCTCGCGCACGAGACCGAGCGGGCGGTGGAGCGGGTCTTCGGACCGGCCCGGCACGGGGCGGCCTGCCGCCGCCCGGACGCGGCGGGCACCGCCACCGGCGAGCACCCGCACCAGGCGCCGCCGCAGCAGACGCCGCCCGGCCAGGCGCCGATCCCGCCGTGGGTGCCGCAGGGCCCGGGGTTCACGCCGCCCGGCCAGAAGCCGCCGAACCCCCGCAACCTGCTCGCCGGGTGCGCGATGTGGGCGCTGATGGCCTGCACCTGCCAGCTGCTCTGCTGCGACCACGAGGACCCGTTCAGCCGCGAGCGCCGCGAGGGCTTCTGCGTGCGGAACGACTGCGAGTGCGGTGACTGCGGCGGCTGCGGCGACTGCTGCCAGTGCTGCGACGGGGACTGCTGCGACGGGTGCGACTGCTGCTCGTGCGACTGCGGCTGCAGCTGACCGGTCAGTCCCTCCGGTCGGCGCCGCCCTCCCGCTCCCGACCGCCCACCACCGGCCCGGGGTGCCCCCGCAGCACCCCGGGCCGGTCCGCGTTCCGCTCCTGCCCGGCCTCCCCGCGCCGCCAGAGCGGCAGCACGGCCACCGGCAGCACCGCCACCGGACCCGGCCCGGCGCACTCGGGCGCCTCGGCGCACTCAGGCATCGCGCCCCGCCGCCTTCCGGTCCACCACCAGCGAGTCCTCCAGCCGCGCCAGCAACCGCCGGAACCGCTCGGTGTCCTGCTCCGTCATCCGCCCCTCGGGCGACGCCCCCGGCCGCTCGGCCGCTCTCTCGTCCATGCGCCCGAGGCTAGGCGGTGGCGATCAATGGGCGATAAACGCGCGTTCGGGCGAAAAGCACTCGCCCGGTGCGGTTCGGCCGGGAACCGCCGCCCCGCATGGCGCCCCCTCCGCACCCCGCCGGCACCGCCGACACCATCGGCACCACCCGCTGCCGCCCGGCACCGCCCGAGGCCGAGGGGCAACGACGGCCCGTACGCGGCGGTCGCCACGGGCGACGGGGTGCGCCCGGCCCCCCGCCCCCGCCCCCGACCCCGTCGCCCCCTCCCCCGACTACCGCCCCGGCGCCGCGGCCAGCAGCAGCCGGGCGGCCTCCCTCGCGTCGGCGGCGGCCGTCGGATCGCCGTGGACGGCCGCGCTGGTGATCGCCCCCTCGGCCAGCAGGGTCAGGTGGACGGCCGTGGCGGACGGGGCTCCGGCGGCCCGGGCCAGGCCCGCGAGGTAGCTCCCGAACTCCGCCTTGTGGTGCCGGGCGGCGGCCACCACCGCGGGGCTGACGGCGCCCAGTTCGCCGAGCGAGTTGACGAAGGCGCAGCCCCGGAAGCCGGGTTCGGCGAACCACCGGCCGAGCCAGTCGTAGACCGCGAGCAGTTGCTCCCGCGGGTCGCCGCCGGTGCGCGAGACGTACTCGGCGAGGCTCGCCCGCCAACGGCCGTCGCGGCGCAGCAGGTAGGCCTCGACGAGCTCACCCTTGGACGGGAAGTGCTGGTAGACGCGGCGCATGGTCATGCCGGAGGCGGCCCGGACGGCGTCCATGCCGACCGCCTGGATGCCCTGCCCGTAGAACAGCTCCTCGGCCGCGTCGAGGATTCGGGTCCGCGGGTCTTCCTGCTCCATCTGCCGTGCCCTTTGCGTGAGAACGATGATTCTCCTATCGTATCCAGCAGAGTGAGAACGATCGTTCTCACCGGTGGAACGCCCATTCCGAGGAGCATCCATGCCCGAGACCGGCACCGAGCAGCGCCCGCCCCTGCCCCCGTTCACCGAGGAGACCGCCCGCCGGAAGGTCCGGGCCGCCGAGGACGCCTGGAACACCCGCGACCCCCGGCGGGTCGCCCTCGCCTACACCCCGGACAGCCGCTGGCGCAACCGCTCCGAGTTCCTCGCCGGCCGCGAGCGGATCGCCGACTTCCTCACCCGCAAGTGGCAGCGCGAGCTCGACTACCGCCTGATCAAGGAAATCTGGGCGCACGACGGCGACCGCATCGCGGTCCGCTTCGCGTACGAGTGGCACGACGGCGACGGCCGCTGGTACCGCTCCTACGGCAACGAGAACTGGGAGTTCGACCGCGACGGCCTGATGGCCCGTCGGCACGCGTCCATCAACGACCTGCCGATCACCGCCGAGGAGCGCCTGTTCCACTGGCCGCTCGGCCGCCGCCCGGACGACCACCCGGGCCTCACCGAACTCGGCCTCTGAACCGCCCCCGCCACGGGGCCACGGCACTCCCCCCGCTGTTCCACGGCTGTGACACGGCGCACATCCGCCGCTGACCTCGCACTGCGAGGCTCCTGGTCGAAGGCGAACAGCACACAAGGGGGACCAGGAAGATGTCCGTGCGCAACAGCTCCGTGCGAAACCGGTTCGGCACCACCGCGGCGATCGCGCTGATGGTCGGCGTCGGCGCCGTCCTGGTCTCCGCCTGCGGCCCCGAGAACGGCGACTCCGCCCCCACCGCCGCTCCGACCGGCGGCGCCGCCCCGGCCGGTACCGCCCCCGGGGCGGCGTCGCCGGGAACGGCCGCACCCGGCTCCTCCGCCCCCTCCGGCAGCGCCGCGCCCGGCGGCGGCAAGGAGGTCAACGGCACCTCGGCCGCCAACCACCTGACCATCTCCACCGGCACGGCGACCGTCGCACTGAACGGCACCACCGTCGACTTCGGCACCGTCGTCCGGGACCTGGCCTGGTCCCCCGACGGAAAGAAGGCCGCCTTCGTCAACGGCAACGGCGACCTGATGACCGCCAACCCGGACGGCACCGGCAAGGTCGTCCTCGCCAGGAACCCCGGCGGCGAGACCTGGTCCCACCCCACCTGGCAGCACGCCACCGCCGACCCGAGCGTCACCGCCGGCGGCGACGCGCTGGATCGGTTCGCCGCGATCGTCTTCACCTCCGACAAGGGCGGCACGCTGCGGTTGGAGAAGGTCCCCACCAAGTCCCCCGGCGCCACCCCCGAGGTGCTCACCCCGCACATCTCCGAGGGCGGCGGCGATCCGGTGCCGCAGCCGCCGCAGACCGGCAACACCTGGGCCAACGCGGGCGGCCACCGGGGCGAGATCGTCTACGCCAACACCCCGACCAACGAGGTGTACCTGTACGACGACTACATCCGCCCGGCCACCCGGGACCTGGGCAAGGGCTCGCAGCCGGCCCTCGCCCCGGACGGCGAGCACCTCGTCTTCGTCCGCTCGGTGAACGGGCACGACCACCTGTTCACCCGCTCCACCCGGATCGACCAGAAGGCCGAGAAGGACCTCACCCCGTCGGCCACCACCGACTACACCCAGCCCGCCTGGTCCCCCGACGGCAGGACCATCGCGGTCCGCACCCCGGACGGCATCAGCACCCTGCCCGCCGACGGCTCGGCCGCGCCGACCCAGGTCTCCACCGTCAAGGGCCTGCCCTCCTACCGGCCCTGATGCCAGCTCGGTCGGAGCGGCGGCCACCGGTACCGGACCGAGACGCCGTTACCGGAACCTGATCCTCTCGACGGACGGCCGAGACCCGTTCCACACAAAAGTCTGACGTCCCGCGCCTAGCGTGCCGGACATGCCGAAGACACCCGTAACCCCGACCGGAACACCGACCACCCGCCGCGCACTGCCCCGCAGGCTCGCCGCCGTGGGCGCCCTCCTGCTGAGCGCGACCACGGCGGCGGTGCTGCTGCCGAACACGGCCCTCGCCGCGGAGCGGGAGACCGTCACGACGCACGCCGGCGCCACCACCGCGCAGGAGCGCGACCTGGTCGACGCCTACTGGACCCCCGCCCGGATGAAGCTGGCGGGTGCCATGGTCCCCGAGATCACGCCCGTGCCCGAGGACGACAACACCCCCGACGACCCGCGGCCGCTGCCCGCGGACACCCTGGACCCCGGGGCCGTGTGGGCCCACGGCGGAGCGGTGACCCGCAGCGTCGGCCGGCTCTTCTTCACCTTCTCCGACGGCTACGACGGCAGTTGCACCGCGACGGTCGTCGCCGGCGCGAACCGCAGCACCGTCGTCACCTCGGCCCACTGCCTGCGGGGGGTCGGGGCGCCCGCCGCCGCCGACACCTGGAACCACAACCTCTACTTCGTGCCCGGGTACCGCAACGGGACCAAGCCGCTCGGCGGCTTCAGCATCAGGACCATGGCCACCTCCTCCCGCTGGGACTCCGCACCGAGCGGGACCGGGTCGGACGGGGTCGCCATGGCCGGCCACGACGCCGCGGTCCTGGTGGCGAACCGTTCGGCCGAGGGGCGGCGGGTCGCGGACGTGACCGGCAGCCAGCGGATCGCGTTCACCCCGCCCGTCGAGGGCGAGTTCGTCCACTCCTTCGGGTATCCGAAGGACCGGCTGAACAACCCCGACGGCAAGTACACCGGTTCGCGCCTGATCCACTGCGCCGGACCGAGCCACCCCGGACCCAAGGCCCCGCTGCTGTGGGGCGAGCCCTGCGACATGTCGCACGGGGCCAGCGGCGGCCCCCACTTCACCGGGTTCGACCCCGCCACCGGGACCGGCACCCTCGTCGGCGTCACCACCACCTCCGAGGAACTCGCGGGCGGCCCGGCCGGCACCTCGTACGCCACCCGCCTCGGTGACGGCGCCCGCCGCCTCTACGACTGGGCGCAGACCCGGGCGGTCTGACCCCCGCGGCCCCGAACCCGCCCGGCCGGCAGCTCCGCCGGCCGGGCCACCGGGGCCGCACGGGCCACGAGAGTTACCGAGGCTTCGCCAACTCGGCTCGCAGCTCGGCCAGGTGCTCGTCGGCCGACTCGTGCGGCAGGAACTCGACCACGTCGAGGAAGCGGAACAGCACCCGGGTCCCGGTGACGGCGTACTCGTAGTCGCCGAACCCGACCACCGCGCCCGTGCCGCCGCGCGCCGCGCCCCGGACGGCGGCCGAGGTCAGCTCGTCCGCCGTGTCCCCGGTGCTCACCCGCCGCCGGGCGTTGGGGCGCGCCAGGTACGGGCAGACCATGGCGGCGTAGAGCATGCAGGACCGGTGGCCCGGGCCCTCCATGGTGGGCGCGAGGTTGCGGTACGGCTGCCCGGCCGCGAGCGCCCCGGCGATCGCCGCGCTCTCGGCGGCGCCGACCACCCGCCACACCGGTCCGCGGTCCATGAACCGCCCGCACACCGAGCACCGCCGCTCCAGCGCGCAGTCGGCGCTGCGCCCGTAGTCGGTCAGCGCGAACTGCGGGACGTCGCCCTGCCACGGCGTGATCGCGGGCACCGGGTAGCCCCGCCCGTCCCGGGGCCGCGCCCCCACGCCGTCCGGCACCGGCACAAGTTCGAATCGCACGCCCCTATCGATACCAGGGACGGACGCCGCGGGTCGACCCCGGCCGCCCGCCCGGCCGCCCGCCCGGGGGGCCTACCGCTCGCCCTCCTGAGCGAGCATCACCTTCCGCAGCAGGTCCGCCAGCGTGCGCCGTTCCTCCTCGGAGAGCACTCCCAGCAGCCGCCGCTCCTCCCGGCCCACCACGTCCAGGGCCTCCTGCCAGGCGGCGCGTCCGGCCTCGGTCAGCACGATGTCGACCTTCCGGCGGTCCTCCGTGGACGGCGTGCGCAGGACGAAGCCGCGCCGTTCCAGGGTCTCCAGCCGGCCGGTGACCGAGGCGGGGGCGAGGTTGAGGTCGGCCCGGAGGTCGGAGGGGGCGGCGTGGCCGCCGCGGCCGGCGAGCACGTGCAGGGTGTCGAACTCGTGCTTGTGCAGGCCGTAGTCGGCGACGCCCTGTTCGCGGACCCGGCCGAGGTGGCGGGTGAGTCGCGACATCCGGGTGACGGAGGCCTCGATGTCCGGGTCGAGGCCGGGCAGCACCGGCTGCCAGCGGTCGAGGTGGCCGTCCGTCCAGTCCCGGGCCTCCGTCCGGTCACGGCTGTCCGTCCGGTCGCGGGGCGCAGTGGGCTGCTCGGGAGGGTGCTCGGCCATGGGAGGAGTCTACAAACCGCAGCAGAAACAACGGCGCAAAAATATTCGTTGCCGAAATTTCGGCAGCGAAATACAGTGCGGCGCGTGACACGACACCCCTTGAACCTGAGCGGCTTCCGCCTGCTCTTCGTCGGACGGACCCTCTCCACCCTCGGCGACTCCGTCGTCCCGGCCGCCCTGGCCATCGCCGTCACCCGCGCCACCGGCTCGGCCGCCGCACTCGGCCTCGTCCTGGGCTGCGCGATGGTGCCGAGACTGCTCCTGCTGCCGGTCGGCGGCGTGGTCGGGGACCGCTTCGACCCGCGTCTCGTCGCCCTCACCACCGACCTGGTCCGAGCCGCCGCCCAACTGCTGGTCGGACTCGAACTGCTCGGCGGGAACCCGGACCTGGCGCACGTCGCGCTCGCCTCGGCGGTCGGCGGCACCGCCTCCGCCTTCGCCATGCCCACCGCCTCCCCACTGGTCGCCGCCACCGTCCGGGGCGAGCTGCGACTGCGCGCCAACGCCCTGCTCGGCTCCGCCACCGCCGCCGCCCGGCTCGGCGGCCCGGCCCTCGCCGGACTGCTGGTGTACACCGCCGGGCCCGGCTGGGCGTTCGTGCTGGACGGCGCCTCCTTCGCACTGAGCGCCGCGCTGCTGACCCGGCTCCGCATCGACCACGTGCCCGGCGAACCGCGCTCGCTGCGCCGGGACCTCGCCGAGGGCTGGAGCGAGGTGCGCTCCCGGGACTGGTACTGGACCAGCCTGATCGCCCACGGGGTGTGGAACGGCGCGAGCTCCGTGCTGCTCACCCTCGGCCCGCTGATCGCCGCCACCCGGCTCGGCGGGGACGGCGCCTGGGTGGCGCTGACCCAGGCGGGCGCGGTGGGTCTGCTGGCCGGCTCGCTGATCGCCGGACGGCTGCGGCCCCGCCGCCCGGTGCTGGCCGGGAACCTCGCCCTCGCGCTGTACGGGCTGCCGCTGCTCGCACTCGCCCTCCCGGCCCCGGCGCCGCTCGCGGTGGCCGCACAGGCGGTGGCGATGGCCGGGCTGGGCTTCCTCAACCCGGTCTGGGAGACGGTGGTCCAGCAGGAGTTCCCGCCCGGGGCGCTGGCCCGGGTCACCTCGTACGACTGGCTGCTGTCGCTGGCCGGCGCCCCGCTCGGGTACGTCCTGGCGCCGTTGGCCGCCGACGCCTGGGGCGACCGGGTGCCGCTGCTGGCGGTGGCGGGGCTGGTGACGGCGGTCTGCGCGGGCACGGCGGCGGTGCCCGGCGTCCGGCGGTACGGCGCCCGGCAGGCCGCCGGAACCGCGCCCGCGCCCGGGCCGGCGACCGAACGGCCACCGGCCCGGACCCGGGCTCACGATCGGGCTCGGACCCCGGATCAGGAGCCGGACCAGGCCCGGGAACAGGCCCCGGAACAGGACCGGAGCCCGGAACAGGACCCGGCCGGGATCAGGGCCTGACCGCCGCCGTTCAGTTCCAGATGCCGGTGATGTCCGCGGCGGAGGCCGCGTTGCCCGCGTGGCCGGAGGCACCGGCCAGGTCCTCCAGGGTGCGCAGCACGTTGTAGTGGTTGTAGGTGGTGGCGCTGCTGCTGCCGGGCGTCACGTGGGCGCCGTAGATCACGGTCGGGATCCGGTTGCCGGACAGCTTGTTGTCCTCGTCGAAGGTGACGACCAGCAGGCTGTTGTGGGTCTGCGCCCAGGTGGCGTACGCGCCCAGGTTGTTCTTGATCCAGGTGTCGCCGGTGCCGACCGAGCAGTCGTGCATGTCGCTGCAGAGGTTCGGCACCACGAAGGAGACGTTCGGCAGGGTGCTGTAGTCGGTCGGGAACTGGGCGAAGGTCTTGGCGGAGCCCAGCGGGACGTTGCCGAAGCCGAACCAGGGGTTGTGCTTCTGGGCGTAGCTGCCGCTGCTGCACACGGTGCTGCCCTGGCTGGGCAGGGACTCGTTGTAGCTGCCCCAGGTCTTGCCGGCGGCGATCACCTCGGAGGCGAGGTTGGCGGCCTGGAAGCCGCCGACCGTCACACAGCTGTCGTCGACGGTGCCCTGGGTGGAGCCGGAGAACAGCGCGTAGTAGTTCGGCTCGCTCGGGTGGGTGATGCCGAAGGACTGGGTGAGGTTGGCCCCGCCCGCCTTCAGGGTGTTGTTGATGTACGGGGCGCTGCTGCTGCCGATGACCTGGGTGTAGGCGTGGTTCTCCATCACCACGACGACGATGTGGTCGGGCGTGGGCAGCGCGGCGGCCTGGGCGGTGGTGGCGGTGGCCGCCCAGAGGCCGGCGGAGGCGGCGAGCAGGGCGACGGCGGAGCCGATCGCGGTCGCGGTGCGGCGGGAGCGGGCGCTCAGGGCCTTCGTGGACGAAGTCATGACAATTCCTCGGGTGGAAGACGGCCCGGCGAGCCGGGCTCGGGACGGGAGGTGCCTGCCGCCGGTGTGCGGCGTCCGGGGTGCGGCGCCCGGGTACGACCGGGCGCAAAGCGCCCGAACAGCATCGGGCGCGGAGTTCGACGCGGGTAGACGACGGCAGGTGAAACCTTGGCCCCGGCGCGGGAAACGAACGGTGCGGCCGCCGACCGCCGCATCGACAACGCGAAATGCGGGCGAACCGGTTCACATTGCCACGGACCGCCCGGGCCGGTGATAGTGATCTTCGAACGACGCGGTCCGACGCCGCGTCAGCTCACGAGAGAACCGAGGAACATGGCGAAGACCAGCCTTCTGCGCCCGCTCGCGGTGGCCGCCGCCGGCGCCGTCCTGGTGGCGACCGGTGCCCTGCCCGCCGCGGCCGCCGGCCAGGACACCACCGCCGCGACCGCCCCCGACCTCGCCGGTGTGCGCGCCGCCCTCCAGGCCACCGTCTCGGCCGGCGCCCCGGGCGCCTTCGCGGTGATCCGCGACCACGACGGCGGCGACCGGACCCGCTCGGTGAACGTCGGCCTGGCCGACCTGGACGGGACCCCGATGAACTCCTCGTGGAGGTTCCGGGTCGGCAGCAACAGCAAGATGTTCACCGCCGTTCTCGTGATGCAGCTGGCGCAGGAGGGCCGGATCGACCTCGACCGGCCGCTGCGCGACTACCTGCCCGCGGGCACCCTCCCGGAGGGCTGGACCATGACGGGCCGCCAGGTGCTGGAGCACCGGGCCGGGATCTTCGACCACACCAACGACCTGCTGGAGCAGGCCGGCGAGGAGACCACCAGCGCCTTCGAGGCCCGCATCCGCAGCACGGTCTACGACCCGCGCGAGCTGGTCGCGATGTCGGTCAAGCACGGCCTGCAGTACACCCCCGGCACCCGCTACTCCTACTCCAACACCGACTTCGTGCTGATGGGCCTGGCGGTCGAGCACCTCACCGGCCAGCCCTTCCCGGAGGTGCTGAACGAGCGGATCATCCAGCCGCTCGGCCTGCGCAGGACCTCCTTCGTGGTGCCCGACCAGGCGATCCGCGGCGCCCACGTCACCGGCTACCTCACCAACGACGACCGCACCAAGCCGCTGCTGAACTCCACCGAGCAGAACGGTTCCTGGGTCTGGGCCGCCGGGGCCGTCATCTCCACCGCCGAGGACCTCGACCGCTTCCTCACCGCGCTGACGGCCGGCGACGACGGCGGGCTCGTCTCGACCGCCTCGCTCCAGCAGATGACCGCCGCCCTGCCCACGCCCACCGCGAAGATCTCCTACGGCCTGGGCCTGCGCCGCATCTCGCTCTCCTGCGGGGACGTGTACGGGCACGGCGGCATCGTGCAGGGCTTCAACAGCCAGTCCTTCACCACCCCGGACGGTCGGCGCAGCGTGGTGGTCTTCGCCAACGCCTCCAACAACGGCTCGGTGACCCAGGGTCTGATGAACACCCTGGAGCCAGCCTTCTGCGGCAAGCAGCCCACCGTCGCCCCGCGGACGGCCTTCGCACCCGCCTCCGCACCGGCCTCGGCCCCGGTCGACCCGCTGCCGGTGGTGGAGGACACCCGGATCTGACCGGTCCCACCGGTCCCACCGGTCCCACAGGTCCGACCGGCCGCTCCGACCCGCGCGCCCGCCCGCTTCCGTTGGGACCGGAGGCGGGCCGGGGCGTTTCCGGGTGCGGCCGACCGGCTCCGGGCAACCACCGGCCGGGCGCCTCGGGAGAACCGGTCAGTGCCGGGCGCCCGCCGCGCGGGGGCCCTCCGCGCTCAGGTCGGTGAGCGCCTCGGTCAGCAGCTCGCGGGCCTCCTCGGCGCGGCCCTGCTCGATCAGCGCGGTGCCCAGTTCGGTCAGCGTCTTGGTCATGCTGTCCGGGCGGCCCACCGCCTCGAAGTGCACCAGGGCCTGCCGGTAGGCCTTCTCGGCGGCCGGCCAGCGCCTCAACGCCGCGCGGTCCAGGCCGAGTTCGTGCGCGGTCATGGCCGCCAGCAGGTGCATCAGCGGCGAGGACCAGCGCTCCACCAGCTCCAGCGCCCCGGCCAGGGCCCGCCGGCGCGAATCCACCGCCTCCTCCGCCCGGCCGGACTCCCGCAGGCAGTTGGCGGCGCCCCGCAGGGTGACCAGCCGGCCGATCATCGCCGAGCGGCTGGCGAGCTCGGCGAAGGCGTCCGCCGCCCGCTGGAAGGCGTCGGTCGCCTCCCGGTGCCGCTGGAGGTGGCGCAGGCCCGAGGCGAGGTAGGTGAGCGCCCAGCCCTGCTGCTCCCGGTCGCCCACCGCGAGGGCCAGCTCCAGCCCCTCGGTGGCCAGTTCGATGCCGCGCTGGTAGCGGTGCAGGCAGGTGATGTACGTCCAGGCCAGGTAGTTGACGTGCACCGCCTCCACCCGCTGGTCCCCGGTCGCGCGGGCGGCGTCCGCCGAGAGCTGGAACACCTCCGCCCAGATGCCCCAGCTCAGCAGCCGGTCGGAGAACCAGTGCATCGCCTCGGCGGTGTCCACCACCTCCCGGTAGCGGCCGGCCAGTTGCGCCTGGTGCAGGGCGGCCAGCCACTCGGGGTGCTCGTACTCCAGCCAGGCGGCCGCCTCGGTGAGGTGCGGGGGCGCGCCGCCGCCGGTGCCGGCCGCGTCCGTGGCGTGGTCGGGGTCGAACCGCAGTCCGTACTCGGCCGCCCGGCCGAGGATCCAGCGGCCGGCCCGGGTGCGGGCCTCGGCCAGCTCCTGGCCCGTCTCGTCGGCGGTCAGCCGCTCGCCCGCGTAGAGCCGCACCAGGTCGTGCAGGCGGTAGCGGTCCGGGGTGGCCGCCTGCATCAGCCCGGCGTCGACGAGCTGCTCCAGCACCAGCTCGGTGCGGGCCGCCGACAGGCCCGCGTAGGCCGCGGCGATCTCCGCGGTGAAGTCCTGCCCGGCGGTCAGCGCGCAGCGGCGCAGGACCAGTTGGGACTCGGCGGGCAGTCGCCGGTAGGACAGCTCGAAGGCCGGGCGGACGGCCAGGTCGCCGGTCTCCAGCAGGTCCAGCCGGTTCTCCTCGGCGGTGAGCTGGCGCACCAGGTGGGCGACCGGCTGCTGCGGGCGGGCGACCAGGCGCTGCCCGGCGATCCGCAGCGCGAGCGGCAGGTAGCCGCAGAGCCTGGCCAGCTCGGCGGTGGCGTCGGGCGCGGCCTCGATCCGCTCGCGGCCGGCGATCCGGGCCAGCAGCCCGGCCGCTTCCGCCGGGGAGAGCACGTCCAGGCTCAGCCGGTGCACCGACTCCAGGCCGGGCAGCACGTTGCGGCTGGTCACGATGGTCACGGCCGGGCCGGAGCCGGGCAGCAGCGGACGCACCTGGCCCTCGTCGGCGGCGTTGTCCAGCACCAGGACGAGCCGCCGCTCGCGCACCAGCGCCCGGTAGAGGCCGGCCCGCTCCTCCGTCCCGGCGGGCACCGCGGCATCGGCCACGCCCAGGGCGCGCAGCACCTGGCCGAGCGCGTCCCGGGCGGGCAGCGGCTGCGAGGACATGCCGCCGAGGTCCAGCGAGAGCTGGCCGTCCGGGAAGCGCGGGGCCAGGACGTGGGCGGCGTGCAGGGCGAAGGAGGTCTTGCCGAGGCCGGGCTGGCCGCTGACCAGCACCACGCGCGGGTGGGCCGGCCGCTCGTCCTCGGCCAGCCGGGCCAGCAGGGCGAGGGCGTCCTCGCGGGCGGTGAAGTCGGCGATGTCGCGGGGCAGCGCGAGGGCGCTCTGGCCGGTCCCGGCGGCGGGCACCGCCGGGGCCGCGGCGCGCGGCGCGTCCGTACGGGCGGCGGCCTCGTGCGCGGCCGACCGGAGGGGCCGGGCGCGGCCCCCGGCGGGCGCCGAGCCCGGCCGCACCCCGCGCGGGCGTCCGGACTGCGCGGCCCGGTCCAGCGCCTCCGCCTGCACGCCGTCCAGCCCGAGCGCCTCGGCCAGGGCCCGCACGGTGCGCCGCTGCGGGCCGCGGGTGCGACCGCGCTCCATGTCCCCGAGGGCGCGCAGGCTGACCCCGGCGGCCGCGGCGAGCTCCTCCTGGGTCAGACCCGCGGCCACCCGGTGCCCCGCCAGCAGACAGCTGAACCCGTTCGCGTCCGTGTCCGTACCGCCCCCGGCCGCCATGCCCCGCCCCCACTCACTCGGTCCTGCGCAGTTCCGCACTTCTGCCTGGAGTCGCCTCCGGCGGTTCGTTCCAGGCAGAAGTATGCCCGGGCGGACGGATTCCTCCCAGTCGCCCCTCCCTCAGGATATCCGCCCAGGTCAGGAGGGATGCGTGCGGACGGGGCGACGCAGGCGGGGGCGGTTGCGCGGGAGCGGACCGCTGATAGTTCCGCCTGTGGTTCCGCCGGCCGATCAGCGGTTTTCCGCCACGGACGGCCGGTCTCCGGCGGCGGTTTCCCGCCGCCGGGGCGGCCGGGGCAGGGCCCGGCGGGCGACGGCCCTACACCAGGCGTCTCGCCTCCGCGCCCTCGACGGTGCGGCCGAGGGCGTCCAGCAGGTCGGCGAGCAGGCCGTGGGAGCGGGCTTCGAGCGCCGGGTCTCCGACGGTGCGGCCGAGGGCGACGGCGAGCCGGGCCGAGGAGAGCGCGGCGTCCCGGCGGCCGAGCGCGTGCAGGGCGCGGGCCCGGCTGTGGGTGGCGAGGACGGCCTCGGCGCCGCCGGAGCGGGCGGTGGCGGCGCGCACCGCCTCGTCGGCGTGGCGCAGGGCGGGCCCGGGGTCGCCGGCCAGGACGAGCGCGTCGGCGAGGTCGGTGAGCGCGCGGACCAGCAGGTGGTCGGTGGCCGGGGTGCGGGCGGCGGCCACCAGGTCGCCGAGCATGGGCACCGCCCGCTCGTACCGGCCGGTCCGCAGCAGCGCGGCCGCCACCCGGCTGCGGCAGTGGTGGCGCAGCGCCGCGTCGCCGGCCCGGTCGGCGGCGTCGACCGCCCGCTCCAGCTGGTCGGCGGCGGTGCGGTGGGCCCCGCGGTCGACGTGCAGGACGGCGAGGTCGGTGCCGAGCCGGGCGACCGCCGCCTCGTCCCGGTCCGCGTGCGCGGCGCGCATTCCGGCCTCGACCACGGCCCGCCAGTGCGTCCGGTCGTGGCCGGTGGTCTCGTACAACCGGCCGACCCGGTGGGCGAGTCGCCAGGCCGCGGTGGGCCGTCCCTTCTGCTCGGCGCAGAGCACGACGGCGCGCAGGGCGCTCTCCTCGCGGCGGAACCAGGCCGCCGCCGACCCGCTGCCCCCGGCCTCCGCCCCCTCGCCCGCCCAGTCCGCGGTGACGTCCAGGTAGTGGGCGATCAGCCGGTCGAGGGCCAGGTACCGCTCGTCGCAGGCGAGTTCGGCGGCCTGCGCGGCGGCGTGGCGGCGGACCAGCTCGCGCCGGGCGTACCGGCCGGGGCTGGTCTCCTCCAGCAGGTGCACGGCGTCGAGCCGGGTCAGCAGGGTGCGGGCGGTCGCGGGCGGGAGGTCGGCGAGGGCGGCGGCGGTGTCGGTGCCGATCTCCGCGCCGGGGTGCAGGCCGAGCAGGGTGAACAGCCGGGCGGCGTCCGGGGCCAGCGCGCGGTACGTGCGGTCCAGCGCCGTGGTGAGGCCGAGCGGGCCGCGGTCGGTGCCGGCGCCGGCGCCGGAGAGCGCGGCCAGGCCGGTCTGCTCGTCGGCGAGTTCGGCGGCGAGGTCGGCCGCGGACCAGTCGGGCCGGGCGGCGAGGCGGGCGGCGGCCAGGCGCAGCGCGAGCGGCAGGTGGTCGCAGCGCTCGGCGAGTTCGGCGACGGCCTCCGGCTCTCCGGCCGTGCGGTCCGGGCCGAGGATGCGGGCGAGCAGGTCGGCGGCCTCGTCGGCGCCGAGCGCGCCGAGCGGCACCGGTATGCCGCCGGTACGGACCAGCAGGTGGCGCAGCCGGCTGCGGCTGGTGACGATCGCGACCGGGGCGGGTTCGCTGTCGGTGGCCGGCGGGTCGGGCAGCAGCGGGGCGAGCTGCTCGTAGGAGGCGGCGTCGTCCAGGACGACCAGCATCCGCCGGCCGCCGATCAGTTCGCGGTAGTGGCGGGCGCGGTCCTCGGGTTCGGCGGGCAGCGCGTCCGGGTCGACGCCGAGGGCGGTGAGGAGCTCCCCGAGCACCTCGCCGGGTTCGCGCGCCCCGTCCGGGTCGAAGCCGCGCAGTTCGGCGCGGAGGACGCCGTCCGGGAAGTAGGCGTCGCCGCGCCGGGCCGTCCACTGCCGGACCAGGCTGGTCTTGCCGACCCCCGCGGGCCCGGTGACCAGGATCGGCCGGCCGTCCCGCGCGGCGGGCAACACCTGGTCCAGCCGGGCGAGTTCGACGCTCCGGCCGACGAACCGGCGGTCGGCGGCGGGCCGGGCGCCGGCCAGCTCGCCGGCCCGGCGCAGTTCGGGGCCGGGCGGCCAGCTGAGCCGGGCCACCGCCCGCTCGTAGCGCTCCCGCGCCTCGGCGCTCCGCCCGTCCTGCTCCAGGCAGCGCACCAGCCGGGCGGCCAGCGGCTGCCGGGCGGGGTGGCCGTCGGCGGCCTCGTCGAGTTCGGCGGCCAGCTCGCCGCCCCGGCCGGCCCGGAGCAGGCCGTCGGCCAGGAGCTCCAGGGCGCGCAGCCGCAGGTCGGTCAGGTACGGGAGGGTCCGCTCGCGCAGCAGGGCGGAGCCGCAGTCGGCGAGCGCCGGACCGCGCCAGAGGTCCAGCGCGGCGCGCAGCAGGGGCAGTGCCCGGTCCGGCGCGGCGCCCCGCGGCGGGCCGGCGGGCTCGGGGAGCAGCACGCCCGCCTGCTCGCAGAACCGGGCGAAGCGCAGCACGTCGATCCGGTCGGGCTCACCGGCCAGCAGGTAGCCGGAGCCGCGGGTGTCGAGTTCCAGTCCGGGGCCGTCCAGCAGCTGGCGCAGCGCCGCGACATGGCCCTGCAGGGCGGCCCGCGCGGTGGGCGGCGCGCAGCCCTCCCAGACCAGCTCGATCAGCTCCTCGGTGGCCACCGTCCGGTTCAGCCGCACGGCGAGCGCGCTCAGCAGCGCCCGGCGCTTGGGCGCCGAGGGCGTCACCGCCGTCCCGTCCTCCCGCCGCACCACCACCGGTCCGAGCAGATCGATGTGCACGCGCCCGTTCCCCTCCCCCGTCCTCGACTCCCCGGCCCGACCGAGGATAGGGCCGGTCAGGCCCTTCGCGCCGGTCCGGGGCCGTCCTCGGGCACCGTACCGCGCGGGTACGACACGGCGCCCCGGCCGGACCGAGGGGTACGACACGGCGTTCCGGCCCGATCCCCCGCCGGCGCAACCATCCGCCGCTCCCGACGCGTCAACCGGGGGCAGGGACAACCGACCGACATGACCGGACATCTTCTCGCACTACACTGCTCCACCCCGAGGGCCGATGGCCGCTTCGGGACGTGATGCGCGGTTCTGCGGTGAAGTGGGGGTACTGGTGCGGATTCGGCTGCTCGGGCCGGTGGAGTTGCGGATCGGGGCAGGCGGCTTCACGAGCGTGGCGGGCGCGCAGCGGCGGGCCGTGCTGGCGCTGCTGGCGCTGCGGCTGGGGCACCTGGTCACCGTGGACCAGCTGTGCGAGCTGCTGTGGGACGAGCAGCCGCCGCCGAGCGCGCGGGCGGCCGTGCAGGGCCACGTCGCCGCGCTGCGCAAGGTGCTCGCCGGCACCCCGTTCGAGCTGCACACCCGGGACTCCGGCTACCTGCTGGCCGGGCCGGCCGACGAGGTGGACGCGCTGCGCTTCGAGGAACTCACCGGCGCCGCCGACCGGCAGGCCGGCCACGGCGACTGCGCCACGGCGGTCGCGCTGCTGGAGGGGGCGCTGCGGCTGTGGCGCGGCGAGGCGCTGGCCGACCTGCCCGACACCCCGCTGCGCTCCGCCGCGGTGGACCGGCTGCGGCAGTCCCGCACCGCCGCCCTGCTCCGCTGGGCCGGGCTGCGGCTGGGCCAGGGCGCCGGGGCGTCGGCCGTGCCGCTGCTGGAGCAGGGCGTCCGGATGGACGGGCTGCGCGAGGAACTGGTGGCGCTGCTGATGCGCTGCCTGCACCAGGCGGGCCGGCCCGCCGAGGCGCTGACCGCCTACCACCGGGCCCGGATGCGGCTCGCCGAGGAGCTGGGCATCCACCCCGGCCCGGCGCTGCGGGCGGCGCTCGCCGAAGTGCTGGCCGACGACCGCACGGTGGAGCCGCCGGCCGCCGCTCCCCCGGCCGCCGAGCCGGCGCCGCAGGCCCCGCCGGTCCCGCCGGTCCCGCTGGTTCCGCGCCAACTGCCGCGTCGCCACCCGGACTTCGTCGGCCGCGCCGGCGACCTGGCCCGTCTCGACCGGGCCTGCGGGCCGGGCCCCGACGGGGGCGGCCGGACCGGGGACGGCCCGGTGCTGGTGGTCGGCCCGGCCGGGGTGGGCAAGAGCGCGCTGGTCACCGCCTGGGCGCACCGGGTCGCCGACCGCTTCCCGGACGGCCTGCTCCACGCCGAGCTGCACGGCCTCGCCCCGGACGGCCCGGCCCGGCCCGAGGCCGTCCTGGCCGGCTTCCTGCGCGCGCTCGGCGTGCCGCGGGACGGCATCCCCGCCGGGCGCGCCGCCCGGGCGGCGCTCTACCGCGAACGCACCGCTGGCCGGCGGCTGCTGGTGCTGCTGGACGACGCCGCCGACGCCGACCAGGTCGCCGACCTGCTGCCCGCGGGCCCGGCCGGCACCGCCGTGGTCACCGGCCGGGGCGCGCTGGAGGGCCTGGTCGCCCTGGAGGGAGCGACCCTGCTGCGCCTGGCCGCACTGCCCGAGGACGACGCCCTGGACCTGCTGGAGCGCGCGCTGACGCCCGAGCGGCTGCGCGCCGAGCCGGAGGCCGCCGCCCGGCTCGCCGGGCTCTGCGACCGTCTGCCGCTCGCCCTGCGGATCGCCGCCGCCCGGCTGGCCGCCCGGCCGGACTGGACGATCGCCGAGCTGGTCGCCGAACTCGCCGACGAGCGGACCGGGCTGGCCGCCCTGGACGCCGACGGCACGCTCTCCGTCGCGGGCCGGCTCCGGCTGACCCACCGCCGGCTCTCCGAACCCGCGGCCGAACTGCTGACCGTCCAGGCCGCCCACCCCGGCCGCGAGCTGGACCCTTCGGCGAGCGCCGCGCTGCTCGGCAGCGACACCGCCACCGCCCACCGGGCGCTCGGCGAGCTGACCTCCCACCACCTGCTCACCGGCACCGCCCCCGGGCGCCACGTCCGCACCGACCTGGTCCGGCGCTACGGCGCCGGGCTGCTCGCCGAACGGCCCGAGCGGCACCGGCGGCTGCTGCGCGAACGCCTGGCCGACCACTACCTCACGGCCCTGCGGCACTGCGGCTCCTTCCTCGACCCCGGACAGGAGGACACCGCCCCGCCCGCCGGCCCGGCGCAGTCCCTGCCGGCCGCCGTCGACATCCGCACCGCGCTCGACTGGTTCGACGCCGAGGAGCCGGCGCTCTCCGCGCTGGTCGCCTCCCCCGACACCGACCCGGCCCGCGCCTGGCGGATCGCGCTGACCTGCGGCTCGCTCTACTACGGCGCCGGCCGCTTCACCGACTGGCTCGCCTGCGCCCGGCTCGGGCAGGCGGCGGCCGAACGGTGCGGCGACCCGGTCGCGCTCGCCCTGCTGCTCAACTGCCGGGCGCAGGCCCTGGTCGCGCTGGAACGCCGGCAGGAGTGCGCGGAGGCGGCCCGGCGGGCGGTGGCCGCCGCCGAGTCCGGGACCGGGCCCGCGGCCGTGTCCGCGCACGTCCGGGCGCTCGCCACGCTGGCCATGGTCACCGCGATGCTCGGCAACGGCGCCGAGGCCGAACGGCTGGCGGCCGGCGCCACCGCGCTCGCGCTGGAGTCCGGCGACCGCCGGCGGCTGGTCGACGCCAAGGTGCACCAGGGCTGGGTGAGCCTGGCCGTCGGGGACCGGGAGGGCGCCCAGCGCCGGTCCCGCGAGGCCCGGGAGCTGCTGCCGGCCACGCCCGTCACCCAGGTCCACCTCTGGTCGCTGCTGACCGAGGCGCAGGCCCTCCCGCCGACCGTCCGCGACGTCGCCGCCGACCTCGCCTGGCACCGGCTGCTCGCCGCGTGCGAGGAGGCCGGCCTGCTGTACCTGCACGCCGTGGCCGAACAGTCCTACGCCGCCCACCTGTCGGCCCGGGGCCGGGAACCGGAGGTGGGTGCCAGGCTGCGCTCGGCGCTGGAGCGCTTCCGCTCGCACGACCGGCGCGCGGGCTACCGGAGCGGGTTCACCACCGGCCTGGAGGCGTCGCTCAAGCTCCGTACCGGGCGGCGGCCGGCGGACGACTGACCCGGGCGGCGGCCGGCGGACGACTGACCCGGGCGGAGGCCGGCGGGCCCGTGCCGCCCGACGGGACGGCGGCCCGGTCAGCCCGCGGCCGAGGCGGCCCCGCGCTCCGTCGGGGCGTACCCGTGCTCCGCCGCCAGCACCGGGCGCAGCGCCCGGATCGCGTAGAAGTTGCGGGACTTGACCGTCCCCGGCGGCACCCCCAGCCGGGCCGAGGCCTCCAGCACCGAGCGGTCCTTGAGGTGCAGCTCGACCAGCACCTCGCGGTGGTGCTTCTGCACCCGGCGCAGCGCCAGCGCGATGTCCCGGGCCACCACCACCCGCTCGTAGGGGTCGTCGGCGACCGGCCGGTCCTCCATCGGCTCGCCGATCACCTCCTTGGCGCGGGCGGCGGCCATCCGGTAGTGGTCGATCGCGATCCGGCGGGCCACCGTGAACAGCCAGGGCCGGCTCGCCTCCGGCCCGGCGGACAGCGCCTCCGGGTGCTGCCAGGCGCGCAGCAGGGTCTCCTGGAGGATGTCCTCGGCCTTGCCGCGGTCCCCGCCCGTGGCCCGCAGCAGCGCGCGCAGCAGGTAGCCGCCGTGCAGCCGGTGGATCTCGGCGAGCGTGTCCGGGTCGAGCGTCGGACGGGCCGGGGCGGTGACGCCTTCCGGCGCGTCCGCCGGACCCTCGGACGACGGGGTGACGGACGTGGGCTGGGCGACGGACGGCTTCGACACGCGCTACCTCTCAGGTCGGGCAGGGGCGCAGCACGGGCAGGGCGTGCTGGGCAGCGACCGGACATCCCCCGGCGGTGGCTGCAACAGCACACTGCCGGAGGCCGCCAAGTCCGCACCAAGGCAGCACCAACGCCCCCGCCCGGGGCACTCGGACCGGTCCCGGGTGCCACCGTTGGCGGGCGCCGACGACTGTTGGCCGGTCGTTAGCGGCCGTGAGCCGCGGCGCCCGCGCCACCGCCCGGACGGCGCCCCCACCGCCCCGGGCCCGGCGGTGTCAGCCCCCGCCGAGCGCCCGGAGCAGCTCCTGCACCCCGTCCTCGCCCCGGTGCTCGATCAGCACCGCGACCCAGCCCGTCAGCCGCTGCCGCTCCGCCGCCGACCACTGCGGGGCCGACGGGTGCTCGTCCACCACCAGCGCCGTCGCCATGTCCAGCAGCGCCGTCGCGGGCCGCGGCCACCACCGGCCCTCCGGCACCACGCGCAGCGCCATCCTCCGGGCGACCGCGATCACCTCCTCCGCCTCCGCCTCGGGCACCGCCAGCGCGGCCGGCCCGTCCGCGCTCGGCGCCCCGGCCCGCACCAGGGCCGCGACGAACTCCCGCGCCTCCGGCCCGTCCGCGGCCATGCCGCGTCCCTCCCCCGTCCCGTTCACGGGACTCACGCTCCTTCCGACTCGGTGGCACTCGGCAGGCGCCGGGTGCCACCGGATGACGGTACCGATCGGTAGCCGGTGGGGCGGAGGGTTTTCCGATGCGGACCTCCCGATGCGACCAGGGTGCTCCGTGCACCCTGCCCCGCTCAACGGGCCCCCCACCGAGGGCGGTTCAGTGAACCGGAGCGGCGCCTTCAGCCGTACTCCCGGCTGTACGGGCCGGCCGGACCGGAGGCACCGGTCCGGCGCACCCTGGACCGGGAGGTCATCCGATGGCTTTCTCCGACGGCACCGCGGGCGCGGGCAGCACCACCCCGGCCGCACCCGACTACTCGCCCGCCGCCTGGCCCGAGCCGGTCGCCCTGCTGCCCCGGCGCCCGCTCGACCCGCTCGGCACCGTCCTCATCCCGCCCGCCGAACGCCAGCTGTTCACCCGCGCCCAGACCGCCGAACCCCCCTCGGCGGCGCCCTCGGCCGTCCCGCCGGCGGAGCCGCCGGCCCGGCACACCGACACCGGCGCGGCACCCGGACCGCTGCCCGAGCCGCCCGCACAACGCCCCGGCACGGACCTCCCGCGCGCCCTGCGGCTCGTCCTGCCCGGCGGCGGGGAGGCACGGCGGCGGCGCCTGGTCGAACGCGTCCGGGTGCCGCTGCGGGCCTGCCACCGGATCGCCGTCCTGGGCGGCCCCGCCGAGGGGGCCGCCGCCGTCCTCGGCGCCCTGCTCGCCGAGCACCGGGCCGACCCGGTGCTCGTCCTGTCCACCGCCGGGCCCGCCGGGAGCGAGTGCCGTACCGGCGGCCGGCTCGTGCTGCGATCCGTACGACCCGACCCGGCCGCCGTGCGGGAGGCCCTCGACGAGGCCCGCGGCCACTACCCGGTCGTCCTCGCCGACACCACCGACGCCCCGGCCGAGGTCCAGCTCGCCGCCGTCGACCGGGCCGACCAGCTGATCCTCTGCGCCCGGGCCAGCGCCGACGGCGCCCGCACCGCCGAAGACCTCCTCGAACACCTCACCGCCCTCGGCCACGAGCAGCTGGCCCGCGGGGCGACCGCCGTCTTCACCCCCGCCCCGCCCACCGACCGCCCGGTCGCCGGCCGCGACCTCCTCCTCCACTTCCGGACCCGCTGCCGCGGCGCCCTCGCCCTCCCGCTCCCGGGCCGCCCCCAGGCGG
>NZ_JBHXTL010000069.1:0-6404 GCF_042677365.1 Kitasatospora sp. NPDC127116 | reverse complement strand
GCCCCCGGCCCCGACCATCCCCCCCCCGACCGCCCCCTGCTCGCGCGCCCCCCCCCCCCCCCCCCGCCGGCGCCCCCCCGTCCCCGCCCCCGCCGCCCTGCGCCCCCGGGCCCGCCTCGACTACCTCGAACTCGCCGCCCTCGTCGGCGACGCCATGGCCGAACGCCGGGGCTGAGCGGGGCCGCAGAGGGAGCGACCCACCGGACGGGCGCGGGCCGAGCCGCTCCCCGGCCTCCCGGCGGGCGCCGGGAGGCCGGGAGGCCGGGAGGCCGGGGAGAGGACGGCGATCCGCCGCAGAGCGCCGCCTCGCCCACTCACGAGGTGGCCTTCCCCCGCGGTCCACGCCGGGAAGCCCGCGCGGCAGGCGGCCCCCGCTACCGCGTCCGGGCGCGGCTCAGCGCCACTTCTGGGTGGCGGACCCGTTGCACTGCCACTGGCCGGCGACCGCACCGTTGTGGGTGGCGTCGCCCCAGATCTCCAGGCACTTGCCCGAGTTCGCGTTTCCGAGCTCGCCGGTGGAATACCAGTACCACTGCTGGGTTTCCGACCCGTTGCAGTCCCACTGGCCGGCGCGGGCGCCGTCATTGGTGGCGTCGCCCCAGATCTCCAGACACTTGCCCGAGTTCACGTTGACGATGGTGGCCCAGACGCCGTTGTAGGACAGCCGCCATTGCTGGGTGGCCGATCCGTTGCAGTCCCACTGGCCCGCGCGGGCGCCGTTGCCGGTGGCGTCGCCCCAGATCTCCAGACACTTGCCGGAGTTGACGTTGACGAAGGTCCGTTCCCCGGCCGACAGCGCAGGCGCTGTCGCGGCGCCGGCGGTCGGTGCGGCCGCGAAGCCCGTGGTGATCGCGATTCCGGCGACAAGCGCCGCTGTTCCCTTACCGATCCGAAGATTCACAGCTCTCCTTGGAGGTAGGTGGCACCACCTGCCTTCCCTGCCGGGTTCCGGGGAAGCGGCGGGGCGAGCCAATGGCGGGAAAGCACGGGAGCCCAGCGGGAAGTCGACCTCGCCGGCCCCTCCCGTCCCCGCCGACCCGTCAGCTCTCCTCCGCCCGGCCCGGGCGCCAGCCCCGGGCGCGGGCGCGGGGGGCCACCGCGCCCGCCGCCGCGACCAGGGCGACGAGGGCGAGGGAGGACAGCGCGATCAGACCCGCCCGGTGACCGGCGTCGCCGGCGGGCGGGACGGGGGGCATGGTGGGGGCGGCGGCCGCGGTCGGCGGGGCCGGGGCGCCGGGCGCCGCGAGGCGGGTGACGGCGGCGACGGGGTCGACGGTGCCGTGGCCGTACTGGGGGTCGGGGCTGCGGTAGGCGGTGGCTTCCAGGCGCTGGGTCAGCTGGTCGACGGTCAGGTCCGGACGGTAGCCGAGGACGAGGGCGGCGGTGCCGGCCACGAAGGCGGTGGCGAAGCTGGGGCCGGCGCCGGTGTAGTAGCCGCCGGGGGCCGGGCCGGGGCCGGTGACGGCGTCGCCCGGGGCGGCGAGGTCGACGCGGCCGCCGACCGGGACGGCCGAGGGGCCGTCCGGGAGCGCGCCGCCGGGGGCGAGGTCGCGGACGGCGAGCACCTCGGGGTAGGCCGCCGGGTAGACCGCCGGGACGGCTTTGGCGGTTCCGGAGCCGTCGGTCGGGACGGTGTCGGGTGCGGCCGGGGCGACGATCAGCGCGCCCTTGCCGCGCGCCGCGCGGACCGCGGCGGCCAGGGCGTCGGTGCCGTTCGGCAGCGCCACCCCGACCGCGATGACCCGCGCGCCGCGGTCGGCGGCCGCGGTGATGCCCTGGGCCAGCAGGTCCGCCGAGGGGGTTCCGGCGTCGTTGGTGACCGGGACGGCGAGGATCCGGGCGCGCGGCGCGAGGCCGGCGAAGCCCGCGCCCTCGCGCTGGTCGGCGGCGATCAGGCCGGCCAGGAAGGTGCCGTGGCCGACGCAGTCCTGGGCGGGGTCGGGGCCGCCGGGCAGCTGGGCCAGGTCGAGCCGGCCGGCCAGCAGGCCGCTGCCGTCCTTGACCCCGGAGCCGAGGACGGCGACGGTGACGCCCTCGCCGCGGCTGAGCGGCCAGACCCGGTCGGGCCGCAGGAAGGTCTGCGGCCAGGGGGTGAGCTGGGTGCCCTTGGTCGACGGCGGCAGGCAGCCGGCCGACCGGCCGCTCGCGTCGCGACGCTGCTGGCTGACGCCGGGCAGGGCGTCGGGGCCGGCGGGCGTGTCGGCGGCGGCCGGGCCCGCCACGGGCAGCAGCAGCCCGGCCAGGAGCGGCGCGGCCACCGCCCGGGCCAGGGGCGCCCGCTTCATGCGAGGCTGCCGATCCGCTCGGCCGGGATGTCCTGCGGCAGCAGCAGGCTGAGCTCGTCGAGGTCCGCGATGTCCAGCCGGGACAGCCGGCCCGCCTGCCGGGTGATCATCGCCTCCAGCACCTGCCGGGCGAACCGCCCGTTGCCGAAGGAGCGGTCGCGCGGGACGGCCGCGAACAGCGTGCCGAGCGCGGCCAGGGTCTCCGGGGTGCAGGTGTAGCCGGCGGCCTCGGCCTGCACCCGGACGATGGTGACGAGTTCGTCGTCCGCGTAGTGGTCGAAGGTGATCTCCCGGGAGAACCGGGAGGCCAGGCCGGGGTTGGAGGCGAGGAAGCCGCGCATCTCCTCCTGGTATCCGGCCACGATCACCACGACCTCGTCGCGGTGGTCCTCCATCAGCTTCATCAGGGTGTCGACGGCCTCCTGCCCGAAGTCCCCTCCGGAGCCGTTGCGGGGCGTCAGGGTGTACGCCTCGTCGATGAACAGCACGCCGCCGCGGGCGCGTTCGAAGGCGTCCCGGGTGAGCTGGGCGGTGTGGCCGATGTAGCGGCCGACCAGGTCGGCGCGGGCGGTCTCGATCAGCTGGCCCGAGGGCAGCACGTCGAGCTCGGCGAGGAGTTCGCCGTACAGCCGGGCGACGGTGGTCTTGCCGGTGCCGGGCGGGCCCGAGAACACCAGGTGGTGGCTGATGGTGGCGGCGGGCAGCCCGGCCTCGACCCGGCGCCGGGTCTGCCGGGTCAGGTTGACCAGGTCCTCGACCTGCTCCTTGGCGGCGGCGAGGCCGACCATGGCGCGCAGCCGGTCGAGCAGGCCGGGTTCGTCGGCCTTCGCCTCGTCGGCGGCGGCCTGCTCGCCCACGTCGGCGGGCAGCAGCCGGGTGAGCGCCTCGTTGTCGAAGTGCTCCAGTTCGGCGAGCCTGGAGGCCTGCCGGTCGACCATCTCCTCGAACACCTTGCGGGCGGCCCGGCCGTTGCCGAAGTCGGCGCCCTTGGGCATCCGGTCGAAGTGCGCGGCGAGCGCCTCCCGGGTGCCCTCGACGAGTTCGTACCCGTGCCCGGCGGCGGCGTGCTCGACGATCGTGGTGAGCTCCTCGTCGCTGTAGTTCCGGAACTCGACGGTGCGGCTGAACCGGGAGGCCAGGCCCGGGTTCGAGGCCAGGAACTCGCGGATCTCGGCCTCGTACCCGGCGACGATCACCACCAGGTCGTCGCGGTGGTCCTCCATCAGCTTGACCAGGGTGTCGATGGCCTCGCGGCCGAAGTCCGGTCCGGTGCCGCCGGAGCCCGCCGACAGGGTGTACGCCTCGTCGATGAACAGCACCCCGCCGAGCGCCTCCTTGACCACCTCGGTGGTCTTCAGGGCCGTCCCGCCGATGATCGAGGCGACCAGGTCGGCCCGGGCGACCTCGACCAGGTGGCCGCTGCGCAGCACGCCGAGTTCGGCGAGGATCGCGCCGTAGAGCCGGGCGACGGTGGTCTTGCCGGTGCCGGGCGGGCCGGCGAAGACGAGGTGCCGGCTCATCGGCAGGGCGGGCAGCCCGGCCTGCTCCCGGCGCCGGGCCAGCTTGTTGAGGTTGACCAGGGTGGCGACCTGCTCCTTGACGCCCTGCAGCCCGACCAGGGTCTGGAGGACGGCCTGCGGGCCCTGCGGTGCGGCCGGCGCGGGAGCCGCGGCGCCCTCGGCCGGGGCGTCCGACCCGTCGGCGGCGGGGGCCTCGCCGGGCTCGGTGGTGGCGACGGCCGCCGCGCCGTGGGCGTCCGGAGAGCGGTTGTCCCGGCTGTCGAGGTTCTCCACGGCGAGGCGGTCGGTCGGCTCGGTCTGCCGCAGCCCGGCGCCCTGGTTCTCGGCGGCCACGCAGTCGGTGAGCCGCACGGGCTCCACGGAGTCGGAGCGCAGCCCGTCCACGGTGTTGTCGCTGAGCTGGCAGGCGGTCAGGGTGGCGCGGGCGCCGGACCGCAGGTGCAGCCCGTGCCGCCGGTTGGTCCGCAGCCGGGTGCGGGTGGCGGTCAGGTCGCCGCCGTGCTCGACCTCGGCGCCGTCCAGGGCGTTGTCGGCGGACTCGACGTCGCGCAGGGTGGCGATGCCCTCGGCGCCGACCGAGATCCCGCAGGATCCGCTGCCGCGCACCAGGCTGCCGCCGAGGTAGGTGTTGGCGCCGTCGGCGATCCGCACCCCGTGCCCACCGGCGTCGACGACGGTGACGTCCTCCAGCCGGCCGCGCCCGTCGCGCAGCGCCTCGATGCCGTGGCCGCCGGCGGCGGTGACGGTGCTGCGGCGCAGCAGCGGGTTGGCGCCGTCGCGCACCACGATGCCGACGCCGGCCGCGTCCCGGACCTCCAGGCGGTCGAACTCGGCGGCGCTCTCCCCGGTGAGTTCGACGCCGTCCGTCCCGGCGTCGCGCACCACCGCCCGCACCAGGCTGGGCCCGGCCGACTCGCCGACGTGGATGCCGGCCAGGGCGGGGGCGGTGACCTCGCAGTCCTCCAGGGTGCCCCGGGCCCGGCCGGCGATGTGCAGGCCGTGGCCCTGGGGGCGGACGGCGCGGCAGCGGCGCAGCAGCGGGTCGGTGCCGTTGGTGAGGACGTAGCCGTGGGCGCGCACGGCGGTGACGGTGCAGTCCTCCAGCACGACCCGGGCGGTGGAGCCGATGAAGACGCCGAGTGCGCTGTCCCGGATCTCGGTGCGCAGCAGCCGGGTGGTGCTCTGCTCCTCCAGGGCGACGGCGGGCTTGTCGGTGGCGGAGATCTCGCAGTCCTCGACGAGGCCGCGCGCCTCGCCGTTGGCGCACAGGCCGTTGCCGCGCGCGTCGCGCAGCACGCAGCGCCGGACGGTCGGGTTGGCCCGCTCGCCGATGACCACGGCCGAGGTGCCCAGGTGCTCGATGACGCTGTCCTCGATCACGCTGGTGCCGGTGGAGGTCTCCACCAGCCCGGCTCCGGCCGGGTTGGTCACCCGGCTGCCGCGCATGGCGAGTTCGCCCTGCTGGCGGGTGAGCACGGCGGTCCACGCGTTGCCGATCACCTCGCAGTCCTGCATGGCCAGTTGGCCGCGCGGGACGTCGACGGCGGGCAGGTCGTCGTCCTGCCCCTGGAGCACCAGGCCGGTGAGCTGGACGGCCTCGGTGAGCACCTGGACCACCGAACCGCGGCGGGGACTGATCCGCACGCTGCCCCGGACGTCCTCGGCGGTGATGCTCACCACCTTGGTGAGCACCAGGTTCTCGTCGTACCGGCCGGGGCGGACCGAGATCACCGCGCCGCTGCGGGCAGCCTGGAGGGCTTCGCCGATCGTGCGGTAGGAGCCGGGCTCCCGCTGCTCCGCACAGACCGTCAGCACCGGGCGCGACATGCCTGGGGTTCCCTTCGTCGTGGGGCGTTGTTGTTCGGGTTGTTCGGGTTGGTCTGGTGGTTCAGGGGGTTCGGGCGGGGTCAGGCCGTACAGGTGGCGCGGACGGCGGCGGCGGCGTGGTGGGCGAACGTCTCGGTGCTGCCCGACCAGTCCAGGCCGCGGCTGTGCAGCGTCAACGAGATCGGGCCGCGGTAGGAGAACGGGCCCTGGTTCACCCAACTTCCCCGGCTGGCGGTCTGGTTGATGGAGAACGAGCCGATCTGGCCGCCACCGCTCTGCACCGTGTAGAGGCTGGGGTTGCCGCCGACCTGCTTCACGTCGCCGCTGGCCGGGATGTAGACGGACAGGGTGCAGCTGCTGACCTTGTCCACGGTGAAGGTCCAGACCACCGAGTTGCTGTTGTCGTCCTTGTTCGCGTCGCCGGACATCGGCATCGAGGCGTACGTGCCGTTGCAGCCGTCGCCGCCGTAGCCGCCCGAGTTGTTGCGCCAGCCCTTGGTGCCCTGGTCGTACCAGCCGTTGGTCTTGTACTGGCCGCCGCCCGAGCAGTACGGGCCGGCGATCACGGTGACCGGTGCCGGCGGCTTGGCGGCGGCCGGCGGCGGCGCGGGCTGCTGGGCCGCCGGTGGCGGCGCGGCCGGCGGGTTCGCCGGGGGCTGGTTGGGGGCCGGGTTGGCCGCGCCGCCGCCACCCGTGCCGCCGGAGGCCGAGCCGCCCGAGGCGGCCGCCGCACCGCCCTGGGAGCGGTCCGTCCCGCCGCCCGGGGCGGGGT
>NZ_JBHXTL010000068.1:0-53502 GCF_042677365.1 Kitasatospora sp. NPDC127116 | reverse complement strand
GCCCCCGCAGGACGTCCTGCGGGGGCCGCGGCCGTGCCCGGGCTCAGTGCCCGTTGACGTCCACCACCTCGACGCCGCGGATGTTCCGCTCGATCTCCTCCGTCGGCAGCGCGATCGCCAGCGCCCAGTAGTAGACGACCAGCGAGAACACCACCACGACCACGATGTCCCACCACAGCGGCAGGTTCCCCTTGGCGCCCGCGCCGAAGGTGCCCTGCCAGGAGGTCAGGCCCATGCCGAGCAGGTAGACCGGCAGCCACTGCCCGGCCCGGAAGTCCATCCGAGGCGCGTTCGGCAGCCCCTTGGAGCGCGCGTACCAGGAGTACCCGCCGAGCAGCGCGTAGCCGATCACGATCGCCAGGCCCAGGCGCCACAGGGTGTCCCAGCCGGACCAGTAGATGACCAGGCTCGCCACCACGAAGGCCAGCGGCGAGATCACCGAGCCGCCGGGCAGGTGGTACGAGCGCTCCATCTTCGGCAGCCGCTTGCGCAGCACCCCGAAGGCCAGCGGGGCGCCCGCGTACATCAGCACCACCGCCGAGGTGATGAAGCCGACCAGCCGCTGCCAGCTCGGGAAGGGCAGGAAGCAGATCACCCCGGCCACCCAGGCGATGAGCAGGCCCAGCCAGGGCACCGCGCGCTTGTCGGTGGACTGCAGCACCTGCGGTGCGTAGCCGTTGCGGCTCAGGCCGTAGGTGACCCGGGAGCTGGAGGTGATGTAGACCAGTCCGGTGCCGGCCGGCGAGATGACCGCGTCGATGAACAGCACGGTGGCCAGCCAGCCCAGGCCGATCAGGGTCGCCAGGCCGGCGAACGGTCCGCTGATCCCGGGGTAGTCGAGGGTGCTCCAGCCCTGGGCGAAGGTCTCCGGCGGCAGTGCGCCGATGAACACCACCTGGAGCATCACGTAGACGATGGTGCCGACCACCACCGAGCCGAGCACCGCGCGGGGGATGTCCCGGCGCGGGTTGCGGCTCTCCCCGGCCCACTGGATGGCCTGTTCGAAGCCGAGCAGCGCGAAGATCACCCCGCTGCTGCTGATCGCGGTGAGCACGCCCTTGGCGCCGTCCGGCGCGAAGCCGTGCACGTCGAAGTTGGAGCCGTGGAACTCGGTGAGGCCGAGCGCGAAGATGGTCAGCACCGGGATGGCGACCTTCCACACGGTGGCCGCGCTGTTGGTGTGGGCGAGCAGCCGCACGCCGAGGAAGTTGACCGCGACGAAGACTCCGAGCAGGGCGGCCGCGACGACGAATCCCCAGCCGGTCAGGGTCAGGTTCTTGTTCAGCAGGCCGTCCGCCCAGCTCCAGTGCTGGGCGTAGTTGATCATCGCCTGCACCTCGATCGGCGCGATGGTCGCGGCCTGCAGCCAGGTGAACCAGCCGAAGGACATCCCGGCGAACCCGCCGAAGGCGTAGTGCGGGTAGCGCGCCGTCCCGCCCGCCACCGGGAACAGCCCGCCCAGCTCGGCGTGGACCAGCGCCAGCAGGATGATCGCCACCGCGCCGATGCCCCAGGACAGCAGCGCCGCCGGCCCGGCGGCCACCGCCGCCTTCTGCGCCCCGAAGAGCCAGCCGGAGCCGATGATCGCCCCGACCGAGGCCCAGAGCAGTCCGATGACGCCGACCTCGCGCCGCAGCCCGGTGTGCCCCGAGCCGGGCGGATTGGATGAGGAATGGGCCATGGCCGATCGCCTCTCGAAGCAGGAGGAATTCCTCCGACAGTGCCCCAGCCCGGGCGCCTCCCCTCCCCGAAACGCCCCGCACTCCGCGCCCCTCACCCGAACAGCCCGCGGGAACCGCCCGCCGGCACAGTTTCCGAAGCGTTCACCCGCCCGGCACGTGGAACTCACCGGCGGCAGGCAGGCTCCCGGACAGTGCTTGAAGTTGGCTATACAACTTCAGCCCATACGACAGCCGTAGTGCCGCCGAGGAGAAGACCGATGACCGAACTGCCGCCGTACTGGCTGCGCGACAACTGCCCGTGCGCCGAGTGCCGGGACCCGCGCAACGGACAGAAGCTGTTCCAGATCGACGACCTGCCCGAGGACCTGGCGGTCGCCGGGAGCGCGGAGGCCGACGGACACCTGGAGGTGCGCTGGTCGGACGGCCACCGCTCCCGCTACCCGCTGGAGTGGCTCGACCGGGCCGACGAGGGCGACGGGCGCACCGAGCGGGGCAAGCGGCTCTGGACGGCGGCGGACTTCGCGTCCGGCCTCCCGCAGGCGCGGTGGGAGGCCTACCTGGCCGACCCGGCCGAGCGGGCCGCGGTGCTGGCCGCCGTACGGGACGACGGCTTCGCCGTGCTGCGCGGGGTACCGGCCGTCGAGCGGCAGGTGCTGCGGGTGGCGGAGAGCTTCGGCCACGTACGGGTCACCAACTACGGGGAGCTGTTCGACGTCCGGGTCGAGCCGGACCCGAACAACCTCGCCTTCACCAGCGTCGCCATCGCCCCGCACACCGACAACCCGTACCGGGACCCGGTGCCGACCCTCCAGCTGCTGCACTGCCTGGAGAACTCGGCGACCGGCGGCGACTCCGGGCTGGTGGACGGGTTCAAGGCCGCGGCGCTCCTCCGGGAGGAGGCGCCGGCCGCGTTCGAGGTCCTCACCCGTACGCCCGTCCCGTTCGTCTTCCGCGACCGGGGCACCGAACTGCGCGCCGACCGCCCGCTGATCGACGTGGACCCGCTGGGCCGGATCCGCGAGGTCAGGTTCAACAACCGCTCGATCGGCACCGTCCGGGCCGGCGCCCCGAACGGCCTGAACGCCTTCTACGCCGCCTACCGGCGCTTCGCCGCGATCACCCTGCGCCCCGGGCTCCGGCTCACCTTCCGCCTCGGCCCCGGCGACTGCCTGATCTTCGACAACACCCGCCTGATGCACGCCCGGACGGCCTTCCGGCAGGACGGCCACCGCCACCTCCAGGGCTGCTACGCCGACCTCGACTCCCTGCACAGCACCCTCGCGGTGCTGCGCCGCCGTGCCGCCGCGCTGGACGCGATCGCCGCCCTGTTCGCGGGCGAGGGCGCCGGGGAGTACCTGGGCGAGGAGGTCACCATGGCCGAGCACATGCTCCAGGCCGCCGCCGCCGCCGCCGAGGCCGCCGGGGCGCCGGCGCACCTGGTCGCCGCCGCGCTGCTGCACGACGTCGGCCACTTCTTCGACGAGCACGGCCAGGGATCCGCGCACGGAAGGGATCTGATGAAGGGTCAGGACAATCGCCACAGCGACTCCGGGGCCGACTGGCTGGCCCGCTGGTTCGGCCCGGAGGTCACCGAGCCGGTCCGGCTGCACGTGGCCGCCAAGCGCTACCTGTGCGCGGTCGAGCCCGGGTACCGGGAGCGGCTCTCCGCGGCCTCCGAGTACACGCTGGGCGTCCAGGGCGGCCCGATGGACGAGCGCCGGGCCGCCGCCTTCGCCGAACTCCCGGGCGCGCGGGACGCGGTGGCGGTGCGGCGCTGGGACGAGCGGGCGAAGGTGGCGGGCGCCCCGACGCCCGGCTTCGAGCACTACCGCCCGCTGCTCGCCGCCCTCATGCGGTGAGGACGCTCACGCGCTGAGGGCGCTCACGTGCTGAGGGCGCTCACGCCGTGCGGGCACTCACGCCGTGCGGGCGCTCACTGCTCACGCCGTCAGGACGCCCGCACGGTGACGCCCCCGCGCCGGGGGCACCCGGGCGGCACGCGCGAGGGGCTCAGTCCAGCTCCCGCGCGTGCCGCGAAAGCGCCGAGGTGGCCAGGGAGTTGTGCACGCTGAACGCCACCGTCCCGGGCAGGTAGCGGTCCTGGGACCACTCCACCGGCGTGCCCGTCGGGTCGGTCGTGCGCCGCCGCTCGCGCAGCAGCGGACCGCCCCGGCGGCAGCCGAGCAGCCGGGCGTCCTCGGCGTTGGCCGGGACGACGTCGATGGTGTGGTCGGCGTCGGTGAACAGGATGCCGTGCTCGCGCAGCACTTCGGTGTGCGAGACCACGTCCGGCGGCAGCTCGGCGACGATCTCGCCGACCCGCGGCGGGTACACGGTGCGCTCGACCATCACCGGCGTGCCGGACAGCGTCCGCAGCCGGACGATGACGTACACCTCGGCGCCCGGCTCCAGGCGCAGTTGCTCGCGCTCGGCCGCGTCGGCCGGGCGGCGCACCAGCGAGTCCAGGATGCCGCCGGGCTCCTCGCCCATCGAGTACGCCCAGTGCGTGAAGCTGAGGAGTTCGGAGAAGCTCTGCACCCGGGCGCCGCCGAGGACCACCCGGCGGGTGCCGCGCCGGGAGGTGACCAGTCCGTCGGAGCGCAGCACCGCGAGGGCCTGGCGGACGGTGCCGCGGGAGACGCCGTACTGCTCGGCCAGCGCGCCCTCGGCGGGCAGCCGGCCGGCCTCGCCGTAGGCGCCGGTGGTGATCGCCTCGCGCAGGTCGGCGGCGACCTTCCGGTACAGCGCGCCGGGGCGCTCGGCCGCGGGCTCCGCGGCGGCCGAGTGGTCCCCGGCGGCCGGGCGCCCCTCGGCCCCGGGGCGCTGGGGCTCAGTTGCCACGTCAGTCAATGTCCCTCCTGGGGCGGTGTCCTGCGCAGCCGTACCGGCGCGGACAGCCCGACCTTATCCCGCTGCGCCTTCGAAGCATCGCACCGAACGGTTCACGCTCCGATGGCCGGATTCCACCGTTCCCGCAGCCGACCCCGGTTCTGGGCCGTCCGTTCACCTTCCCGTCACCGGCCTCCGGCGTACTTACTGCTGTCAGCGAAGTTGGCTAGTCAACTCGGACGACGTCGATCGATCGCTCACCCGGCCGGTCCGCCGCCCTTCGCGAGACGCAGGCCCGCGGAACCCCCCGCGAACGCCCCTCGCAGTACGCCCCCTTAACAGGAGACTTCCCCGTGACCGTGCACCGCGCCCGCGCCGCCGCCTTCGCGGCCGTACTGACCGCCGCCGCGCTCTCCCTCACCGCCTGCGGCTCCGCCGGTTCGAGCGCCAAGTCCGGCGACGCCGCCAAGGACGGCGCCAAGGACGCCAAGACGGCCACCTCGGCCGCCGACTTCGGCGGCATGGACGGCCTGATCGCCGCGGCCAAGAAGGAGGGCAAGCTGCACGTCATCACGCTGCCCCGGGACTGGGCGAACTACGGCAAGATCATCGACGGCTTCAAGGCCAAGTACGGCATCGAGGTCGAGGAGGAGAACCCGGACGGCTCCAGCCAGGACGAGATCAACGCGGTCAACTCCCGCAAGGGCCAGGACCGCGCCCCCGACGTGGTCGACCTGGGCAGCGCCTTCGCCCTCCAGGCGGTCAAGGACGGCATCCTCGCCCCCTACAAGGTCGCCACCTTCGACAAGGTGCCGGACACCATGAAGGACGCGAACGGCGCCGCCGTCAACGACTACGGCGGCTACGTCTCCATCGGCTGCGACGCCAAGAAGATCGCCAACTGCCCGAAGACCTTCGCCGACCTGCTCAAGCCCGAGTACAAGGGCCAGGTCGCCCTCAACGGCAACCCGACCAAGTCCGGCTCCGCCTTCGGCGGCGTCTACGCGGCCGCGCTCGCCAACGGCGGTTCGCTGGACAACGTCCAGCCCGGCATCGACTTCTTCGGCAAGCTGAAGCAGTCCGGCAACTTCAACCCGGTCGAGTCGACCCCGGCCACCATCGAGAAGGGCGAGACTCCGATCTCGATCGACTGGTCCTACCTGAACGCCGGTTACACCGACGAGTTCAAGGACAAGGGCGTCGACTGGAAGGTCTCCATCCCGACCGACGGCTCCTACGCCCAGTTCTACAACCAGGCCGTCAACAAGTGGGCCCCGCACCCGGCGGCCGCCCGCCTGTGGCAGGAGTACCTGTTCAGCACCGAGGGCCAGAACCTCTTCCTCGGCGGCTACGCCACCCCGTCCACCTTCGAGGCCCTGAAGAAGGACGGCACCCTGGACGCCACCGCCGCCGCCAAGCTGCCGGCCGTCGAGAAGCCGTTCACCACCTTCCCGACCGTCGACCAGATCAACGCGGCCAAGAAGGTCGTCACCGAGAACTGGACCAAGGCCGTCGCCGGCTGACACCCCGGCCACGTACCGCACTTCGGGCTGAGAAAAGGCACTCATGACCACGGCTCCCACCCCGGTGCCGACCACCCCCGCCGCCACCTCCCCCGGTGGCGGCGCGGGGGCGTCCGCCACCGCCACGACCACCTCCCCCACGAGCACCGCCCCCGCCCCGCGGCGCCGGCCGCTCGCCCGCCTCGGCGGCGCCTCCTGGCTGGCCACCGTGCCGCTGCTGCTGTTCTTCCTGATCGGCTTCGGACTTCCCTGCGTCGCCATCGTGATCGGCGCGTTCACCACCTCCAGCGACGCGGAGAGCGGCGCCGGGCAGTTCACCTTCGACAACCTGACGGCCTCCGTCCAGGGCGGCTACCGGACGGCCATGCTGAGCAGCCTCAAGCTCTCCGCGCTGACCGCGCTGCTCGCCACCGTGCTCGGCGTACCGCTCGCCCAGGCCGTCGTCACCTCCCGGCGCGGCTGGCTGCGCCAGGCGGTGCTCACCGCCTCCGGCGTGCTCGCCAACTTCGGCGGCCTGCCGCTCGCCTTCGCGTTCGTCGCCACCCTCGGCAACGCCGGTGAGATCACCAGGCTGCTGCACCTCACCGACCACGGCTGGTCGCTGTACTCCTTCACCGGCCTGACGGTCGTCTACCTGTACTTCCTCGTCCCGCTGATGGTGCTCACCATCACCCCGGCCCTGGACGGCCTGCGGACCCAGTGGCGCGAGGCGGCCCAGAACAACCGGGCCACCACCGTCCAGTACTGGCTCCACGTCGCCCTGCCGATCCTGCTGCCCTCCCTGCTCGGCGGCTTCGTGCTGCTCTTCGGCAGCGCCTTCGCCGCCTACGCGACGGCCGCCGCCATGGTCGGCGCGACCGTCCCGCTGGTCAGCCGCTCGATCGCGGACGCGCTCTCCGGCAACGTGCTGGTCGGCCAGGGCAACCTCGCCCTCGCCCTCAGCCTCAACATGATCGTCGTGGCCGTCCTGGTGATGGCCGTGTACCTCCCCCTCCAGCGCCGGAGCGCCCGATGGCTCAGCTGACCACCCCCGCCCGCCCCGGCCGACGCGACGTGCGCTGGTGGCGCGGTGCCGTGCTGCTGCTCGCCGGCGTCTACTTCGTCGTCCCGCTCGCGGCCTCCTTCTGGTTCTCGATCGACGAGCCCAAGGGCATCTCCTTCTCCGCCTACACCGGACTGCTCTCCGCCCCCGGCTTCCTGGACAGCCTCTGGCTGACCCTCGGCCTCGCCGTGGTCACCGTCGTGGTGCTGCTGCTCCTGCTCGTCCCGGCGCTGATCGCCGTCCGGCTCGGCTCGCCGAAGCTGCGCCCGGTCATCGACGTGCTCTGCACCCTGCCGCTGGTCGTCCCGCCGGTCGCCCTGACCGCCGGCCTCATCGGCGTGCTGCGCTGGGGCCCGGACTACCTGATGGACACCCCGTTCTTCCAGACCTTCGTGTTCGTCCAGGACCCGGACTTCCCGCTGGTGCTGGTCATCGCCTACGTGCTGATGGCCCTGCCGCTCGCCTACCGCGCCCTGGACGCCGGCCTGCGCTCGATGGACGTGCGCACCCTGGTCGAGGCCGCCCGCAACTGCGGCGCGAGCTGGCCGCGCGCGGTGTTCACCGTGGTCCTGCCCAACCTGCGCGGGGCCCTGCTGAACGCCTCCTTCCTCACCCTGGCCCTGGTCCTCGGCGAGTTCACCACCGCCTCGATCCTCGGCTTCCAGCCCTTCCCGGTCTGGATCTACTCGGTCGGCAACAGCCAGGCCCACATGTCGGTCGCGGTCTCCATCCTGAGCCTGCTGCTCACCTGGCTGCTGCTGCTCCTGCTGGCCACCGCCGGGCGCGAGCGCCGCGCCAAGACCGCCACCTCCTGAAACCCCCCGGAGTCACCAGTCATGACCACGGCCACCGCCATCGCCAACGGCGTCTCGCTCTCCCCCGGCAGCGCCACCGTCGAATTCCGCTCCCTGCGCCGCGCGTTCGGCACCACCACCGCCCTCGACGGCCTGGACCTGACCGTCCACCCGGGCGAGCTGATCGCCCTGCTCGGCCCGTCCGGCTGCGGCAAGACCACCGCGCTGCGCATCCTGGCCGGCTTCGAGCAGCACGACTCCGGCGAGGTGCTGGTCGACGGCCGGGACATCACCGCGATCCCCGCGCACAAGCGCGACGCGGGCATGGTGTTCCAGTCGTACAGCCTCTTCCCGCACCTGACCGCCCTGGACAACGTCGCCTTCGGGCTGCGGATGCGCGGCACCGGCAAGGCCGAGCGCCGCAAGCGGGCCCAGGAGCTGCTGGAGCTGGTCGGCCTGCCGCACCGCGCCGACCACTACCCGCACCAGATGTCCGGCGGCCAGCAGCAGCGCATCGCGCTCGCCCGCGCGCTCGCCCTCCAGCCGCGCGTCCTGCTGCTGGACGAGCCGCTGTCCGCGCTGGACGCCAAGGTCCGCCTCCAACTGCGCGACGAGATCCGCCGCCTCCAGCAGGAGCTGGGCATCACCACCCTGTTCGTCACCCACGACCAGGAGGAGGCGCTGTCGATGGCCGACCGGGTCGCGGTGCTGCGGGCCGGCAGGCTGGAGCAGTGCGCCGTCCCGTCCGAGCTGTACAGCCGGCCGGCCACCGCCTTCGTCGCCGAGTTCGTCGGCACCATGAGCCGCATCCCGTGCACCCGCACCTCGGACGGCGTCGAGGTGCTCGGCCGCCGGCACGCGGTGGACGGCGCGATCCCGGCCGACGGCGAGCTCCAGGTGCTGGTCCGCCCGGAGAACGTCACCCTGACCCCGGCCGAGGACGGCCCCGCGCTGGTGGTCACCGCCTCCTTCCTGGGCGCCGTCACCCGGCTCACCGTCCGCCTGGACGACGGCACCGAGGTCAAGGCCGACCTGCCCACCGAGGCCGCCGCCGCCCTTCCGGCCGGCGCCCGGGCCGCGCTCACCCTGCCGGAGCGCCCGGTGCTGGTGGACCGCCGCACCGCCTGAGAACCTCGTACCTCCCTGCTCCGTCCACCGGGGCACCGAAGAACCACCGAAGGTACCGCCATGCCTGACTCCGCCCTGCCCGACTCCGTCCTGCCCGAGAACTCCGCCCCGCCCGCCGCCGCGCTGCCCGCCGCCGTCCTGCCCGCCGCCGTCCTCTTCGACATGGACGGCACCCTGGTGGACACCGAGCAGCTGTGGTGGCAGGCCGCCGCCGAACTCGCCGAGGAACTGAACCGCCCGCTCACCGACCAGGACGCCCCCGAGGTGCTCGGCCAGGCCATCGAGCACACCGCCGCCCACCTGCACAGGGTCAGCGGCACCACGCTCGGCGAGGCCGAACTCGCCGCCCGGCTCGGCGAGTCCTTCGCCGGCAAGGTCGCCGCCGAGACGGTTCCGCGCCCCGGCGCGCTGGCCCTGCTGGCCTCGCTGCGCGACGCCCGGGTGCCCACCGCGCTGGTCTCCGCCTCCCCGCGCCGGGTGGTGGACCTGGTGCTGTCCGCCATCGGCCGGGACTGGTTCGCCGTCACCCTGGCCGCCGAGGACACCGAGCGCACCAAGCCCGCGCCCGACCCGTACCTCGCCGCCGCCGAGCGGCTCGGCCTGGACCCGGCGGCCTGCCTCGCCGTCGAGGACACCCCGACCGGGGTCGCCTCCGCCACCGCGGCCGGCTGCGCCGTGCTCGCCGTGCCGTCCACCGCGGTGCCGATGCCCCGGGGCGAGCGGATCACCCTGCTCGCCAGCCTGGAGCAGGCCGACCTCGCCCTGCTCGGGAAGCTCGCCGGTCCCGGCGCGGTTCGACCCTGACATGCCCTATCTTCTGCTCGCCCTCGCCATCGTCAGCGAGGTCTGCGCCACCAGCTGCCTCAAGCTCACCGAGGGGTTCACCCGGCTCTGGCCGAGCCTCGGCGTCGGCATCGGCTACGCGCTCTCCTTCGTGCTGCTCGGCCGCGCGCTCAAGCACATACCGGTCTCGGTCGCCTACGCGGTCTGGTCCGGGGCCGGCACCGCGGCGGTCGCCGGGATCGGCGTGGTCGCCTTCGGCGAGTCGCTCGGGCGGCTCCAGTGGCTGGGCATAGCGCTGGTGATCGTCGGGGTGGTCGTGCTCAACCTCAAGGGCGGACACTCCTGACGCTCCGTCAATTTCCGAATACGCTGGTCAACCACCCTGTCGGGGCGGGACGTCGGACGTGCCGGCCTCCCGCCCCGAAGCCTTCGCTACGGTGTCCCCCATGACGGACCCCCGACCCCATCACTACCGCTTCGTCCACCGCGAACTCGCCCGCCAGGTACTGGAGTTCGGCCCGCGCGTGGCCACCCCGACCCCGGACGGCGGCAGCCTGCTGCCCGTCGTCACCCAGATCTGGGACGACCTCGGCGCCGCCCTGCCGCCCGAGGACCGCCTGCCCCACCACGGCCTCGACTGCCGCCACCTGTCGGTCGACGGCCACCACATGCTGCTGGTCACCCTGCCCACCGCGGTCGGCGCCACCGAGGCCCACTTCGTCGCCGCCGTCCAGCCCCAGGGCGCCAGGTCGGTGCGCTACGTGACCCTGGAGCACGCGTTCAGCCCCTTCGACGGCAGCCCCGGCACCGTCCTCGGCGAGTGGACCGCCGAGAGCCACCTCAACCACGGCCCGGGGCCCTCGCCCGTCGCCGAACTGTTCGTCACGGCCGTGGTGCAGCTCGTCACCCCGAAGAAGCGCGGCTTCTGGCGCCGCTGAGACCGACCCTCGCACGTCCCACCGGGCCGGGCCGCCGACGTCAAGAAGGCGTCGACGGCCCGTAAAGGTCCCGCAAACATCCTCCCCCGGACCCCGGCGCGGGCGATCATCGGCGCACTGGTCGGGGCTATGCTCGCCCGGTCCGACAAACGACGCATCGGGGGGCGAAAGTGTCCGACTTCAAAGTCAGTACAGAATTCCTCGCCAAGCTGGCCCAGGACCTCAAAGGCTGCGGCGACGAACTCGAACAGGGGCTCAAGGCCTTCGAAGCGGCCGGCCACACCGGCACCGGCTTCGACTTCCTGGACGAGGCCTGCGGGCACTTCAAGGACAAGTGGCAGTTCGGCCTGAAGAAGGTCCGGGAGTGCGTCAAGGTCCTGGACGAGGGCCTGGAGCAGGTGCAGAAGAACTACGACGGCACCGAGCAGAGCATCGTCAAGGTCCTCACCCCGGCGGGGCAGTCGTGAGCGCCCCGACGCCGCCGGCGCCCGACTGGTCCGGCCTCGGCTTCAACCCCACCCCCGGCGACTCCGCCGCCGTCACCGCGCTCAGCGCCGGCCTGCGCCGGGTGGGCCAGCACCTGACCGGCGTGCACACCACGCTCTCCCAGCTCTCCTCCAACCAGGGCGAGTGGACGGGCGAGGCCGCCAAGCAGTTCGCCAAGCAGTTCGACAAGCTCCCCGGCTACCTCCAGGACGCCGCCGACTCGATCACCGCGGCCTACACGGCGCTCGACGTCTGGTACAAGGCGCTGACCGAACACCAGCCCAAGGCGGCCGAGTTGGCCGCCTCCGCGGTCGCCGCCAAGAAGAAGAAGGACGAAGCGGACCGGGCGCACAGCGCCGCGGCCGCCGCCCCCGACCTCCAACTGGCCGGCCGCCACTACTCCGACGACGCGAGCCTCGCCGCCGCCGAACAGCGCTACAACACGGCGAAGAGCCACCTCGACTCGGCCGCCGGCCTGCTCACCAGCGCCTCCAACGAGCTGGCCGGCCTCCAGAAGCAGGCCCACGAGCTCGCCGGGACCCACCAGTCGGACGCGAAGAAGACGGCCGAGGCCGTCCGCAAGGCCGCCGACAGCAAGGCCCCGCCGGAGCCCGGCTGGCTCAGCAAGGTCGGCGACTGGTTCAAGAACCACGGCGCGGACCTGCTGACCGTCGCGGCCGGCGTCTGCGGCGTCGCGGCGATCTTCTTCCCCGCCTTCGCGCTGCCGGCGCTCCTGCTGAGCGCCGCCGCCGCGGGCGCGCACGCGACCCAGTACGCCGCCAAGGGCCAGCTGTGGCCGCCGCAGAAGAACATCGGCAACTGGCTGACCCTGGGCGGCGACGTCCTCGGCGCGATTCCCGGCGTGGGCGTCGCGGCCAAGGGCGTGACCGCCGTCCGGGAGGCCCGCGCCGCCGGTGCGGGCGTGCGCGGCGCGGTCTCCGCCGGGTCCACCGAGGTCCGGACCGCCGCCCGGGGGATCGACCCGGCCAACCCGCTCTTCACCACGGCGATCGAGAAGCCGGCCATCAAGCTCGGCGTCTCCAAGGCCACCGCGATGAACGTCTCCGACGGCGTCCAGGCCGCCACCACCGCCGGGCTCAACGCCCCGACCGCGTACGCGCTCACCCAGGACAACCCGAGCGACAACCTCGCCGGCGCGGTCAACTACACCACCGGCGGCAACAGCGTCATCGGCTCGGCGGGCATGGCGGCCGGCGGCGGCAAGGCCAACGTCATCATCGGCAGCGTGTCCACCGTCGGCAACCTGCTCGGCATGGGCGGATGGGCGGCCGGCTATGGCCGTTGAGACCCCGGGGGCCACCGCCCCGCCGCTCTGGCTCGACCTGCCCGCGGGCTTCACCGCCGTCGACCTGGACGAGGACCCCGGCGACCGGATGGCCCGGGCCGCGGAGCAGTTGGACACGCTCTTCCCCGACGCCGGGGCCGAGCAGAAGCTCGCCGCCGTGATCGCCTCCGAGACCGCGCTCCAGGCCCAGCTGCGGGAGGGCGCCGTCCACGTGTCCGGCTGTCTGGTCCGGGCCGGGGACGGCGGTCCGATCCACGGCGTGCTCTCCGTCTTCCTCCGCCCGCAGGACCTCGGCGCGCCGGGCAGCTACCCCGCGCGGGTCGCCGCGGAGCTGGCCGAGGCCTGGCCGGACGCCGACGTCGGCGTGGTGGACCTGCCGCTCGGCCGCGCCGCCCTGGCCGCCCGCGAGCTGACCGTCCCGGTGCCCGGCGCGGTCTTCGGCGTACCGGAGTCGGCCGTCGGCACGGTCCGCCAGCTCGAACTGCTGATCCCGCACCCGTGGAGCCCGTACGTGGTCGCCGCCGTCTTCACCACCGAGGACGTCGACCACTGGGACGAGTGGCTGCCGCTGGTCGCCGCCGCGTACCGGGGCATCTCCTTCCACCCGCCCCGGGACGAGAGCCGCGACACCGCGCCGCCCGACCAGTGGGACAACGTCCGGAAGGCCTTCGGATGACAGTCGCTCCGCCCGCCCAGGAGACCCGAAGCGGCCCGCGCCGGCTCGGGGGCGCGGTGGCGCTCATCGCGCTCTCCACCGCCGTGCTCGTCGCCGTCATCGCGCTGGACGTCTACGTCAACTCGTTCCTCGCCACCGTGGTCGGGTTCGGCTACCCCCTGGTGATGCTGATCGCGTTCGCCCTGCGCCGCGACGCCGACACCAACCCCGCGTTCCAGAAGAGGATGTTCGGCTGGAGCGCGGGCATCTGCGCGGTCGCCTTCGTCGCGTACCTCGCGGGTTCCGCCGCCTGGACCAACCTGATCCTGGGTTCGGGCCGGACGGTGCGGGCCGTGGTGGTCGACGAGAAGGTCACCGACTCGCTCCACGGCACCGGGCGGGCGTACACCCTGGCCGCCACGGAGCTGAACGACGAGGTCCCGGGCGGCCCGCTGGAGGAGCGCGACGCGCTGTTCAAGCGCGGCGACGTGGTCACCGTCCGGATGGACCCGGCCGGGCGGGTCGCCCCCAAGCTCCCCGGCGAGGTCGACTCCCCCGCCTACCTGCTGCTGTTCCTCGGCTGCAACGTCCTGATCGACGGCGTCGTGCTCTGGTCGGTGCGCCGGCCCGGGCCGTCGACCGTCTGAGCCGACCGGCAACCGCCCCGGGCCGGGCCCGGGGCGGGGTGCCGGATCAGCCCAGCAGGGCGGGCAGTTCGGCGATCGAGCCGAGGACGTGGGTCGCGCCGTCGGCCCGCAGGCGGGCCTCGTCGTGGGCGCCGGTGAGGACGCCGGCGACGACCGCGGCGCCGGCCCGGGTGCCGGTCAGCATGTCGTAGCCGGTGTCGCCGGCGACCGCGACCTGGTGGACCGAGTCGGTGCCGGTGCGCAGCAGCGCGGTGAGCACCAGGTCGGGGTACGGGCGGCCGCGGCCGGCCTCGGCGGGGCAGAGGGTCAGGTCGGCGACGGACCGCCAGCCCAGGGCGTCCAGGATGCGGTCCTGGGTGGTCCGGGAGAAGCCGGTGGTGAGGACCACCTTGCGGCCCCGGCCGCGCAGTTCGGCGATGGCCTCGGCGGCGCCGGGCAGGGCGGCGCAGTGGCCGGCGTCGACCAGGTCGTCGTAGGCGGCCTCGAAGGCGGCGTTGGCCCGCCGGGCCTTCTCCTCCTCGCCGAACAGGTGCCGGAAGACGGAGATCTTGGACTCGCCCATGGTGGCCCGGACGTGGGCCAGCATCGGGTCGAACTCCGGGCTGCCGGCCTCGACGCCGAGCGACGCGGCGGCCGCGGTGAAGGCCTGCTCGACCAGGCCGTCGTCGGCGACGGTGGTGCCGGCCATGTCGAGCACGACCAGGCGGATATCGGTGGTCACAACAAGGTTCCTTACAGGTTGGCGAGTTGGGCGGTGGTCTCGGCGATGGCGGGCGAGCAGGTCATGCCGCGGCCTCCGGGGCCGGTGACCAGCCAGACGCCGTCGCGCACGCGCTCGCGGTGGACGACCCGGGTGGTGTCGACGCACTGGGCGTACACCCCGGCCCAGCGGCGGCGGATCCGCGGCATCGGGCGGCCGAGCAGTTCCTCGACCACGCCGGCCAGGTGGTCGTACGGGTCCTCGACGACGTCGAAGCCGAACGGCTGGTCGTACTCGTGGGTGTCGCCGATGGTCAGGCCGCCGTCGCGGCGCTGGACCATCAGCAGCTGCATCCTGTGCTCGGCGGCGACCGGCGGCTGGGGCTGGGTCTCGCGCAGCCGGTCCAGGGCGGTGCCGGCGAAGGCCGGGTAGTAGCGGAAGCTGTCGCCGTCGGCGACGGAGGTGGTCAGGGTCTCGCCGAGCGGGTCGGTCTGCATCATCTGGAGGCGGACCCGGCGGACCGGCAGGGCGGGGGCGAGTTCGCGGACCAGGCCGCCGAGCCAGGCTCCGGTGCAGAGGATCACCAGGTCGCCGGTGTGGATGTCGCCGTGGTCGTCGCGGACGGCGTTCTCGCCGACCACCTCGCGCACCTCGCGCCCGGGCAGGAAGGTGTACCGGCCGGTGGACTCCAGGTACCCGCGCAGCGCGCGCTGGGCGGTGCGGGGCTCGACGGCGGCGTCGCGCTCGCACCACAGGGCGCCGAGCAGCTTGCCGCGCAGGGCCGGGTTGACGGCGCGGGTCTCGTCCGGGTCGAGCAGCCGGTAGCCGCGGGCGGCGGCGTCCGGCAGGGTCAGGGCCTGCTCGGCGACGGCCAGTTCGGCCTCGGTGCGGATCGCGGTGAGCGACCCGTTCGCCCGGAAGCCGAGGTCCGGGACGCGGGCGCCGATGGACTCCCACAGTTCGCGGGCCCGCAGCGCGGTGTCCAGTTCCTCGCCCTGCGCCCGGCCGCTGACCCAGACCAGGCCGAAGTTGCGCACCGAGGCGCCGCGGGCCTCGGTCTCGCGCTCCAGGTGGACGACCTCGTGGCCGCGCTCGACGGCCTGCCAGGCGTGCATGCTGCCGAGCACGCCTGCTCCTACGACGATGACTCTCATGCGTCCAGGCTGATGCGCCCGGGTGTCCGAGGGGCGTCGGACTGCCGTCCCGGAGATGAACCACCTGGGAAGTTGTACAGACAACCCGACGGCCATTCGGGGGTGGCGCCCACGGCCCCGGCCGCGCCTGCGGCCCCGTGACCCCGGCGGCCCCGGCGGTCGCAGCCGCCGGGCCCGTCGGGACGACCGGGGCGGCTACGACCGCACCACCCGCGCCCGCAGGTAGTTGCGCCGGCCGAAGTTCGGCTCGTCCACCGCCGTCAGCTCCTCCACCTGGAACCGGTACAGCGCAGCCGCCCCGCCGCCGGTCAGGAACTGCCGCCGGGCCTCCTCGTCCCGCGCGAAGGCCGGATAGCGCCCCTGGTAGGCGGCCAGCGCCGCCTCGGCCTGCCGCCCCCAGGCCTCGCCCGCGCTGCCGGTCAGCTGGAGGCCGCGCAGCTGCTCGCCGAAGACCGGCGGCGGCAGGAAGACGGTGGCGGCGGCCCGGGCCTCCTCGGCCAGGTGGTGGCTGTGCCGGGTGGAGCGCTCGCTGACGAAGTAGAGGACGAGGTCGTCGTCGTACGCGAAGAAGGCCAGGTTGGCGTGCGGGCCGTGCTCGTGCCCCGCGGTGGCGAGGGTGAGCACCATGGCCTCGGCCAGCAGCCCCTCGACGCCCTTGTGCAGCAGGTCCCCCGGCCAGTCCCCCTGCGTGATGTCGAGTCGGTACGGCATTCGGCACTCCCTCCGCTGGCACGCCCGGCGCCCGCGCGCCCGAGCACGACTGAGCCGGGCGGGCGCCCCCCGGAGGAGGCCCCACGCCCGGCTCACATGCTCCACCCGTCGTCCGAAACCGGACAAGGGGCGGGCGGCCCGGGAAACGGCGTCCGAGCGCGCAGCGGCGTCGGAGTGCCCGGCGGCGTCGGCGGCGGGGTCAGCGCCCCTGCGTCGCGTAGCCGCGGTCGACCGGAGGCAGCGCGCCCGGCCCGAGCAGCGGCCGCAGCGCACCCGCCCGCATCCGGTCCACCAGCGGTCCGCAGCGCCCGGCGAGCGGCGCCAGCACCACCGCGACCAGCAGCCCGACCAGCGCGCCCACCGCCACGTCGTGCGGGTAGTGCACGCCGACCCAGACCCGGGAGGCGGCCATCAGCACCGCGAACAGGCCGGCCACCCAGCCGAGCCGCCGGTCGACGAACCAGAGCGCGGCCGCGGCGGCGAAGGCGATCACCGAGTGGTTGCTCGGGAAGGACCAGTCCCCGGTGCCCGGGCAGGTCTCCAGCGCGACGCTGCCGGGGATCTGGGCGCACGGCCGGAGTTCCTCGACCATGCCCTTGAACACCGAGTTGACGCCGTAGGCGACGACCACGATCACCGGCGAGGCGAGCACCCTGGCCATCACGGCCGAGTCCGCGCCGCGCGCCCGCCACCACGCGAGGAGCATGAAGACCGCGAACAGCCCGAGGCCGAGCGCCGACCAGACCTTGATCAGCTCGTCCAGCCAGTGCGGGGCCGACTGCGCCCAGCCGTTGACCCGGGTGTACAGGCCGCCGTCGATTCCGCTGCCGTCGTACACGGCGAGCGCCCGGGATGGCGTCACATGTCACCTCCGTGACGTCGCGCCTTACGGGCGCGGAACAGTTCGAGAACAATGGGGAGCACGGAGACAACTACTACCAGACCGATGATGGGCAGCAGGTACCGGTCGATACTGGGGACGGACGAGCCGAGCCCGTACCCGGCGAGCACCACGCCGACCGTCCAGACCACGCCGCCGAGCACCTGCCAGAGGGTGAACGAGCGGACCGGCACGTCGAGTACGCCGCAGAGCGGATTCAGCACCGTACGGACCACCGGGATGAACCGGGCGAGGACGATCGCCTTGCCGTGCCCGTACTTGGTCAGCAGCTCCTCGGCCCGCGCCACGCCCTCCAGCAGGCTCTTGCGCCGGGTCCGGGCCAGCAGCGCCCGACCGCCGCGGCGGCCGATCAGGTAGCCGACCTGGGCTCCGACGAGCGCGCCGACCAGGGCGGCGGGCAGCACCTGCCACAGGTGCAGCTGCGGGCCCTTGGTGGCGCCGGGGACGCAGAGCAGTCCGGCGGTGAACAGCAGCGAGTCACCGGGCAGGAAGAAGCCCACCAGCAGACCGGTCTCGGCGAACAGCACCACGGCGATGCCGAGCGCGCCGAAGGCGGCGAGCAGTGAGGACGCGTCCAGCGGATTCACCGCGAGGTGAACGGCCGGATCGGCGAGGAACTGGAGCAAGGCCGACGGACCTCCCGTACGTTGGGGGGCGGTTCGCATCGGAACCCGCCCAGACCGTCTACAGTTGCGTAGACGGTCTACATGACTGTAGACGAAACTTGGAGGAAGCGCCGCCATGCCCGACGTACCGTCCGCCCGCCGGCCCGCCGGGGAGCTGGAGGCCGAGGTGCTGGCCGCCCTCTGGTCCGCCCGGCAGCCGATGACGCCGCAGGACGTCCAGGCCGCGCTCGGCGGGGACCTCGCCCGCACCACCATCGCGACGATCCTCGGCCGGCTGTTCGACAAGGGCACGGTCGTGCGCACCCGGGCCGGCCGGGCCTACGCCTACACCCCGACCGTCCAGGACACCGCGGGGCTCGCCGCCCGCCGGATGCACACCGAACTCGGCCGCGAGTCCGACCGCTCCACCGTGCTGGCCCGCTTCGTCTCCGACCTCTCCGCCGAGGACGAGCAGCTGCTCCGCGAACTGCTCGGCGACGGCGCCCCGGGCGCGGAGGCGACCGGGGCCGGCGCCGCGGGCCCGGACACCGCGGGCCCGGGCACCCCGGGAGCGGCCGGCCGATGATGCTCGCCGTCTGGGTCCCGCTGCTGCTGCCCTTCCTGGCCGCCCCGCTGGCCCGCCGCCTCGCCGAGGCGCTGCCGCCGCGGGCCGCCGCCTGGATGCTGGCCGCGACCACCGCCGTGCTGGCCGGCGGCACGCTCTGCTCGCTCGGCCTGCTCGCCGCCGACGGGCTGCTCCAGCTCCCGCCCGTCGCCGCCCTCGGCCACCTCTCGCTGCCCTGGCTCACCGCCGCCTCGCCCGGCGCGCCGTTCGCGGCCGCGCTCGCCGCCCTGGCGCTCCTCGCGCTCGGCGCACTGGCGGCGCGCACCGTCCACCGGCGGCAGCGGGAGCTGCGCACCGCCCGGGCCGTGCTCCCGGCCCACGACCACCCCGGCCGACCCACCGACGGCACCGACCGCACCGGCGGCACCGACCGCCACCGGACGGACCGGACGGACCGGACGGGCGCCCACCGGCCGGGCCGCGCCCCCTCCTCTGCCCAGCATTCGGACATGCGCCCCCCGTGCGCCTCCGTGCGCCGGTCACGCCCCTCGGCGTGGCCGCCCGCGCTCACCCGGCTCGCCGCCAGACTGCGGCCGGTCGCCCTCCTGCGGCCCGCCGCGCTGTTCCGGCCCGCCGACCACCCGCTCACCGTGCTGGACGACGACTGCGCCGACGCCTTCGCCCTGCCCGGCCGCCTTGGCCGCCCCGGCCGACCGGGCGAGCCCGGCCGGATCGTGGTCACCTCCGGCATGCTGCGCGCCCTCGACGGCCCCGAGCGCTCCGCCCTGCTCGCCCACGAACGGGCCCACCTGACCGCCCGCCACCACCTCTTCCTCGCCCTCGCCGAGCACGCCGCCGACGTCCATCCGGCGCTGCGCCCGCTGCGCGCACCCCTCGGGTACCACCTGGAGCGCTGGGCCGACGAGGTCGCGGCGGCCCGGGTCGGCGACCGCGCCGTGACCGCCCGCGCGGTCGGCCGGGCGGCCCTGGCCGCGAGCCGTTCCCCCTGGCCGGCCCGCCCCCGGACGGTCGCCACCGCCCACTCCGGCCCGGTCCCGCGCCGGGTCGCCGCACTGCTCCGGCCCCGCCCGGCCTCCGCCCCGGGCACCTGGCTGCGGGCCGCCGCCGTGGCCCTGGCCGCCTGCCTGGCGCTGAGCACCGGCGCCGCTCTGGAGGCCACCGCCGACCTGCACCACACCGTGGAGGCGGCCCAGCAGGGCTCCGGCGCCCAGCGCTGACCGCCGGCCGTGGCCGCCGGGGGTCGGGCCCCGCACCCCGGTGGGCACGGCCGGGCCCGGGGCCGGACCCGCGTTCCGTACCGCCCGGTATGCCGACTTGCCCGACCCCGTCCCCAGCGGCCCACCGCACCCGTACGCTTTCGTCAGCGCGTCGGCCCCGACGCGTCCTCGAACGGCGGCGAGGAGCGAAGCGAGTGCGGCAGACCGGACGGCAGTCCCGACGACCAGAGCGCCGCACCCCGCCGTCCGCGACGGAGCTGGCCAAGGTCCACGACCGCACCCTCGCCGACGCCGCCGCCCGGGAACTGTCCACCCCCGCCCGCACCGAGGAGGCCGGCGGCCCCGGCCTGCTCGAACCCCGGCCCGAGATCGGCGACTCCTGGGCCCGGCTGCGCCGCCTCGGCCTCGACCCCGACACCGGCGCCGCCGCCGTCCTGCTGGGCCCCGGCGAAATCGAACAGCGACGCCGCACCAGCGGGCTCGACACCGTCCTGCCGGTGCTGCGCGAGACCCTGGTGGAGACGGGCGGCACGGCCCCGCTGCTGCTGGCCGTCGCCGACGCCGAGGGCCACGTGCTCTGGCAGGAGGGCGAACGCGGCCTGCGCCGCAGCGCCGACCGGATCGGCTTCATCACCGGCGCCCGCTGGATCGAGGAGAGCGTCGGCACCAACGGCATCGCGGTCGCGCTGCGCGCCCGGCGCCCGATGCACGTCCACTCCGCCGAGCACTACCTGCGCAGCCACCACTCCTGGACCTGCGTGGCCGCACCGGTGCGCGACCCCGGCACCGGGCAGCTGGTCGGCGCCATCAACCTGAGCGGCCCCGCGCACAGCATCCGCCCGTACCTGCTCCAGCTCACCGCGACCGCCGCCCGGCTGGCCGAGACCGAGCTGCGCGCCCACCGGCTGGAGGCGCTGCACCAGCTGCGCACCCTGGCCGCCCCGCTGCTCGCCCGGGTCGGCGGCCCGGCGCTGGTGGTGGACGCGGCCGGCTGGACCGCCGCCGCGGCCGGGCTGCCGCCGCCCAGCCGGCTGCGGGTGCCCAGCGAGGGCTGGACCCCGGCAGGCGTGCACTGGGTGCCGGGCCTCGGCGAGTGCGCGCTGGAGCCGCTCGCCGACGGCTGGCTGGTGCGCCCGGTCCGGCCGCCCGGGGAGAACGGCTCGGGCACGGTGACCGCCGAGCAGGCCGAGGGCGCCCACCTCCGGCTGGACCTGCGCCGCCCGGACCGCCCCGGGCTGTCCGTCCGGGGCGCGGCCGACAGCTGGTCGCACCCGCTCAGCCCGCGCCACGCCGAACTGCTGCTCCTGCTCGCCACCGGACGCGAGGGCAGCACGGCCGCCCAGCTCGCCGACGCGCTGTTCGGCGACCCGGGCCGGACGGTGACGGTGCGCGCGGAGCTCTCCCGGCTGCGCCGCTACCTGGGCGGGCTGCTGGCCCACCGGCCGTACCGGATCGCCGAGTCGGTGCTGGTCACCGTGGACGGGCCGGACGACCCGTACGACCTGCTGCCCTCCTCCTCGGCCCCGGCCGTGCGGCGGCTGCGGGCCGCGCTGGCCGCGGGGACGGCCCGGCTGCCCGGTGCGCCGCCCCTGCCGCCGCCGCGCGTCGCCGCGCCGACGGAGCGCCGCTGACGCTCCGCCGCCGGCCGGGCGGAGCGGATCCGGCGCCCCGTCGTCAGCCGTTCGCGAGCAGCGCGGCCAGCTCGGCGTCGGTGGGACCGCAGCGGCGCTCCTGGTGCTCGGAGACCAGCGCGTAGGTGCGGTCCAGCCAGGCCTGCACCCGGGGCTTGGAGGCCTCCAGCAGGGCGCTGCCGTGCGGGGATTCGAGCGCCAGGTGCAGCGTCGCGCCGTGGCACGGGCAGTACGCCGGCCACAGTTTGACGTCGCCCTGGCCGCTCAGCGCGCGCAGCCCGTCGCGCAGCAGTTCGCGTGAGAACACCCAGTCGGCCTCGTCGGGCCGCCCCAGGTGGAAGGTCAGCAGGACCTCGTACGGGCGCGCGGCGACGAACCGGAACCGGGTGCGCACCTCGCCGACCACCTCCTCGCCCAGCGAGATCCGCAGGATCAGCACCTCCTCCACCGCCGCCGGAGCGGCGGTGGAGCCGTCCCCATCGCCGCCCGTGGGGGTGGCGGCGAGGGGTGCACTTGAGGCTGCGGACAGCGGGTCGGGCGGCATGACGGTCTCTCCGGGACGGCGTGGGATGACCTCAGCCTGCGTCACGCCCGGCGCACCGGGCAAGGGTTGCAAGGGGGTTGCAATAACCCCCGTCCGGGGCGGCCGCTCCTTACCAGCCCTTGTCAGACGGACCGTCAACTTCCGTGTGTCGAAAGGGCGTCCACGAAATGGACGGGGGCCGACCGGGAGGTGATCACCCACTGGTACGCTCTGCCCTCTCCCCGGGCGGGCCCGCGCGGAACCGGCCCGCGACGGCCGGAGCCGGACCCGGCGGCGACGCGTGGGAGAATACGGCGACGCGACGGCGGCTTCGGGGAGGGAGGGGTCCGGTGGCTGTGCGCGAGGACACCGCGCGGGACGTGCACCACGAGCCCGCACGGCAGGGTCGGCACGGGCGGCCGCGCCCGTTCGGCGGCCTGTTCCGGCTGCCCACCCTGCGCCTGTCCGGTGCCGCGATGGCGATGTCCACCGTGGTCGGCATCAGCATCGCCACCACCCTGCTGCTCAACGAACAGCAGGGGATCGGCCGCCGGGCCGGCGTCGCCCGGGTCGGCTCCACCCCGCCGCCCACGCCGGGCGCCACCGACCAGGCCGTGGCGGCCTCGGAGCAGACCCCGACCGACGGCCTGTCGTCCGCCCCCGCCGCCGGCCGCCCCGCCGCGGGCCACCCCTCGACGGCCCCCTCCTCGCACCTCTCGGCACGCCCGTCGGGAGCCGCGCCGGTCGCCGCCACCCCGCCCGCGTCCCGCACACCGGGCCCTGGCACGCCCCAGACCGGCGGCCAGGCCTCGGCCGGGCAGGACGCACCGGCCCACGGCACCCAGCTCACCGGCACCGGCGCCGACGCCCCGGCCGGCCCCTCGCCCTCCCCTTCCGTCCCCGCCCCGCCCTGGAACGCCCAGCAGCCCGGCTACGACCCCTCCGCCCCCGGCCAGGGACCGAACATCCCCGGGCTGCGACCGACCGTGCCCGGCCGCCCGGTGCCGCCGCCCGCCGCGTCCCTCCCGGACGTCGGCGCCGCGGGCGCCCCGGGGAAGGACGCGCCCACCGGGCCCACCGCCCCCGTCGACCCCGTCGAGGGCGCCGGCCCGGCCGACCCCGGGAGCGCCCCGGACACCGACCACGCGCTGTCCGGCGCCGCCCTGCTCTCCCCGCTCGGCCGGGACGGCCTGCGCCACCGGCTCACCCTCGCGGTGGCCGAGCCGGTCACCGCGTTCCAGGCCGAGTTCCGGCTCGCCCCGGGCGAGTCGGCACCCGGCACCGGCGCCGCCTGGACCGACCTGCCGGGCGCCGTGGTCACCGCCCAGCAGGAACGCGGCACCCTCGTCTACCGCTTCACCACCCCGCCCGGCACCGACGTCCGGCCCGGCCACTACACCTTCGGCGTCCGCGGCGCCCGTCCGGCCGCGGAGCCGTCCGCCGCGGCGCGCAAGGCGGCCCCGGCGGAGAGCTGGAGCGTCTCCGCCTTCGCCCTCGACCACCCCCGCGCGGTCGCCGCGCTCGGGGGCTTCGGCCCGGCGCAGCCGCCGCCCGTCGAGCCGTGCGCGCCCCGCGCCCGGGCCGCCTCGCAGCTCCCCGAACCGGCCGACGGCCCGGCCCTTGCAACGGCCTCCGCAACGGCCCCCTCCCCGGGCTCCGCACCGTCCACCGCCCCGGCCACCGCGGCGCGCTGACCTGCCGACGGCCGGGTGTAACGGTCGTTCGACGATCCGCGGTCGGCCGTTCCGGACGGGCACATCCCCGAACCTCGTTCGTTACTGTGGGCAGCACCCCGGCCCGGCGCCCCGACGGCCCCGGCCGGGCCGCCGTTCCGCACCCGAGGAGGAGTCCGTGTCCACCGTCCTGACCCAAGGCGGCAACGCACCGCTGACCGCCGCGCGAGTGAGCGTCGAGGTCACCGCGCCCAAGGCGCTGGACGTCTCCGGCCTGCTGCTGACCGATGCCGGAAAGGTCCGCTCGGACGACGACTTCGTCTTCTTCAACGCCCCGAACGGCCCCGGCGTCAGCCACCGCCCGGCCACCGCCGGCACCCCCGACGCGATCACCGTCGACACCCGGGCCGTCCCGGCCGGCATCACCAAGATCGTGGTCACCGCGAGCCCCGCCGACCAGGTCTCCACCTTCGCCGGGATGGAGCCCACCGCCACCGTCCGCGACGCCGACACCGGCGAGGTGCTGGTCACCTTCACCCCGCCCCGGCTGGGCCTGGAGACCGCGCTCATCGTGGTCGAGGTCTACCTGCGGGGCGGTGCCTGGAAGGTGCGCGCCGTCGGCCAGGGCTACGCCGACGGCCTCGCGGGCATCGCCACCGACTTCGGCGTCTCCGTCGAGGACTCCCCGGCCCCCGCCTCCTCGGCCGCGGTCCCGGCCCCGGCCGCCCCGGCCCCCGCCGCGCCGGCCCCCGCCGCGCCGGTCGCGCCGCCGGCCCCGGTGGACCGCACCGTCCAGCTCCCGGCTCCGCCGGCCGCCCCGCCCGCACCGGCCGGGCACCCGACCGCCACCCCGGTCTCCGGTACCCCGGTCGACCCGCGGATCGCCCTCGCCACCGGCCAGACCGCCGTCCCGGCCCCGCCCGCGGCTCCCCCGGCCCCCGCCGCGCCCGCGGCCCCGGCCGCCCCCGCCAAGATCACCCTGGACAAGGGCCGGGTCAACCTGGTCAAGGGCAGCTCGGTCTCCCTGGTCAAGAACGGCCGCCCGTTCCTCTCCTCCGTCCGGATGGCTCTCGGCTGGAAGTCCGCGGGCCGCGGCCGTGACATCGACCTGGACGCCTCCTGCCTCGCCTTCGACGCCCGGCACAAGCGGCTGGAGACGGCCTGGTTCATGAAGCTGAGCATCTTCAACGGCGCGATCTCCCACTCCGGCGACAACCTGGTCGGCGGCGAGGGCGGCGACGACGAGGCGATCACCGTCCACCTGGAGGGCCTGCCGGCGGAGGTCCACGGGCTGGTCTTCGTCGTGAACTCCTTCTCCGGCCAGAAGTTCACCGACGTGCGCGACGCCTACTGCCGTCTGCTGGACGCCCGGACGGAGGAGGAGCTGGTCCGCTTCGACCTCACCAACTCCGAGCCCCACACCGGTGTGATGATGTGCAAGCTGGTCCGCCGTCCGGGCGGCGAGTGGGAGATGACGGCAATCGGCGAGTACGTCGACGGCAAGACCGCGCGGGCGATGATCGAGCCCGCCGCCGCGGTGCTGTAGCCGCACACCGCCGCCGGTCCCGCGAGGCCGCGACGCCACGCGACGACCTCACGACGTCACATCCGCGCCCGTGAATTCACCCCCTTGAGGCATCAAGTCACCACCACGGCGACTCGATTGACTCTCAGGGGGGTGAATCCGCTCTCTCCCCCGCACCCCGAGGAGGAGAGCCGTGCCACACTTCCTGTCCCGCCTCGCCGTCGCCGGCACCGCCACCGTGCTCGCCGCCGGACTGATCACCCCGACCACCGCCCAGGCCAGCGCCCAGGCCGCCGCCCGGCCCGGCGACCGCGCCGCCGCACTGCGGTGGACGGCCCTCGGCGACTCCTACACCGCCGGGGTCGTCGTGGCCACCGGCGACGAGACCGAACCGCGCGACGGCTGCGCCCGCACCGTCGACTCCTATCCCGAGATCCTCCGCCGCGACCTCGGCTCCCTGGTCGCCCTGCGCAACGTCAGCTGCAGCGGCGCCACCACCGGCAGCGTCGACACCGGCGCGCAGTCCCCGCTCGGCCGGCCGCTCCCGCCGCTCGGCACCGACCCCAACGGCCCCTACCCGTCCGTCCCGCCGCAGATCGACGCAGTCGACCCGGCCACCGACCTGGTCACCGTCGGGATCGGCGGCAACGACCTCGGCTTCGCCGAGATCCTCAAGAGCTGCATCGAACTCGGCGCCGTCCAGCTCGGCCGGGGCACGCCCTGCAAGAACAAGTTCGACGCGAGCCTGCCCGACCGCCTGAACCGGCTGCGCGGCGACTACGCCCGGATGCTGACCGCGCTGCACGCCAAGGCCCCGTCCGCCAGGGTCCTCACCGTCGGCTACCCGCACCTCGTCCCCGAGGACGCCACGCTCTGCCAGTTCGGCAACCCCCTGCAGTTCGGCACCTTCACCACCGGCGACCTCGCCTGGGCCCGCACCGCGCTCCTGGAGCCGCTCAACGCGCTCATCGCCCAGGACACCGCCGCCCGCGGCGACACCTTCGTGAACCTCTACCCCGCCAGCGCCGGCCACAGCGTCTGCGACGCCGACCACTGGCTGGACGGCGTGCTGACCAGCGTCATCCCCCTCGAATACGCCGTGGTGCACCCCAACGCCCGCGGCCAGGCCCACACCGCCGCCCTGGTCGAGGACGCCCTCCTCGGCGGCTGACCCGCCCCGCGACGCGGCCCCCGACGACCGGCCCGACGGGCGGGACCACCGAAAACCGGTGGCCCGCCCGCCCGTCGGGGATCATCCTGGTCCGATGCCCATCGACATCCGCGAGGCCACCCCCGAGGACTGGCCCGCCATCTGGCCGTTCTTCCACGCCGTCGTCGCCGCCGGCGAGACCTTCCCCTACCCGCTGGACATGCCCTCCGAGCTGGGCCGCGAGTGGTGGATGCTCGCCGCCCCGAACCGCACGGTGGTCGCGGTGGACGAGGACGGACGGGTCCTCGGCACCGCCAACATGAACCGCAACCGCCCCGGCAACGGCTCGCACGTGGCCAGCGCCAGCTACATGGTCGACCCGGCCCGCCACGGCGAGGGGATCGGGCGGGCCCTGGTCGAGTACACCCTCGACTGGGCCCGCCGGGCCGGCTTCCGCGCCATGCAGTACAACGCGGTGGTCGCCAGCAACCACCACGCCGTGAAGCTCTACCGATCGCTCGGCTTCGAGATCGTCGGCACCGTCCCCGAGGCCTTCCTCCACCCGGTGGACGGATACGTCGGCCTGCACGTCATGCACCGGCCGCTGTAACCGCCCTACTCCTCGATCGCCCCGCCGACCCGCCGCAGGTGCTGCCGGAAGCTGTACGCCGGGTCCGCGGCGCGGCGCCGCAGGTACTCGTCGAAGGCGGTCTGCCGCCGCAGCGTGTCCCCGGCCGCGATCCGCCCGGCCTGCGCGCGCTCGGTCCGGGCGATCGCGCCGGCCGTCTCCAGCACCTCGCCGACCCGGTCGGCGGGCACGAACAGCACCCCGTCCGCGTCGGCGAACACCACGTCCTCGGCGCTCACCGGGTGCGGGCCGAACTTCGCCGTCAGCAGCGCCTCCGGCTCCCTGCCGTCCAGCCGCACCGGGCCGAGCGGCAGCGCCCCGTAACTGAAGACCGGCAGCCCGATCTCCAGCAGCTCGGGCGTGTCCCGGTGCAGCCCCCACACCACGATCCCGGCCACCCCGGCGGCCCGCGCCTCCAGCACCGCGAGGTCCCCGATGCAGGCCTCGTCGGTCCGCCCGCCGTTGTCGACCACCAGCACGTCCCCGTCCCGGGCCGCGCCGTACGCCTCCAGGAACACGTCCACGCTCCCGTAGTGCCGCACCGGCAGCACCCGCCCCGCCACCCGGGCCCCGGCCACCACCGCCCCCACTCCCACCGGCGCCACCCGCGGCTCCACCCCGAGCCGCACACAGGCGTCCGCCACCAACGGCGTGGACAGCTCCGCGAAAGCCTTCAGCATCGCCAACTCCTCTCACCGACAGCCCAGTTCACCAGCCCGGATCCTATGCCAGGCTTCAAACTCACACCATCGAGTGAAACTCCGCCGCCTACGGCACAGCCCGGTCGAGCCGCCAATAGCGTGACCACCCTCTGAAGGAGGGGCATCATGAGTGCTGTGGCGCATGAGCAACCGATCACGGGCTCCCCGACGCAGGCCGACATCCTGCTGGAGAGCTTCCTGAGCCTGCACTCCCCCGAAGGCTTCCGAGCCGAGCTCATCGAGGGAGAGATCATCGTGGCACCACCGCCGGACGGCGATCACGAGGACCACATCAATCACCTGCTCAAGCAGGTGATCCGCCTCTCCAGGACCGACATGAGCGTTTCGGGCGGCAAGGGCCTGCGCCTTGTGAGCGGCGGGCTCTGCCCGAAGAACCACGTCATCCCCGACGCCACGTTCGCTCCCGAGGAGCTCCGCCTCTTCCGCGGCGCGCCGTCCTGGATGGAACCGGACGGTGTCGCCATGGTCGCGGAGGCGACGTCCGCCAAACCCGATCAGGACCGGATCACCAAGCGGCACTGCTACGCGCGGGCCGGCATCCCGCTCTACCTGCTGATAGACCGCGAGAAGTCCCAGGTCAGCCTCTTCGGCAAACCGCATCGCGAGGAGTACACCGAGGCCCACCTCGCCGCCTTCGGTGAACCGCTCGCCATCCCCGCGCCGTTCGCATTCGACCTCGACACCAAGCCCTTCCTCTGACGCCGGGAACGCGGACGGCCCGCACCCCCCGTCAGGGGTGCGGGCCGTGGCCTGGGGCGCCGGGTCAGCCGCGGGTGGCCATGGCGCGCAGGAAGAAGGTCAGGTTGGCCGGGCGCTCCGCGAGGCGGCGCATGAAGTAGCCGTACCACTCCTGGCCGTACGGGAGGTACACGCGCATCGTGTTGCCCTCGCCGGCGAGGCGCAGCTGCTCCTCGGGGCGGATGCCGAACAGCATCTGGTACTCGAAGGAGTCCCGCTTGCGGCCGTTCCACTGGGCCAGCTGGCCGGCGATCTTGATCATGTTGGGGTCGTGCGAGGCGATCATCGGGTAGCCCTCGCCCGCCATCAGGACCTTCAGGGCGCGGACGTACGCGAGGTCGACCTCGTGCTTGCCCTGGAAGGCGACCGACTCGGGCTCCTTGTAGGCGCCCTTGCACAGGCGCACGCGGGAGCCCTCGCCCGAGAAGTCGCGGCAGTCGGCCTCGGTGCGGCGCAGGTAGGCCTGGAGCACGACGCCCAGCCAGGGGAAGTCCGCCCGCAGCTCGCGCGCGATGGCGAGGGTGGAGTCGGTGGTGGTGTGGTCCTCCATGTCGAGGGTCACCGTGGTGCCGGCGTCGGCGGCGGCCTCGCAGATGCGGCGGGCGTTCTCCAGCGCGATCTTCTCGCCGTCCACCGGGAGGAACTGGCCGACGGCCGACAGCTTGACCGACACCTCGGCGCCGGCCGCGAGGCCGGTGTCCTTGAGGGCCTTGAGCAGGTGCTCGTAGGCCTCGGCGGTGCCGGCGGCCTGGGCGGCGTCCTGGGTGTCCTCGCCGAGGTGGTCCAGGGTGACCTTGCGGCCGGTGGCGATCAGGTCGTCGGTGGCGGTGACGGCGTCGTCGAGGACGTCGCCGGCGACGAAGCGCTCGACTATCGCGTGGGTCGGCGGGAACTTCTCGACCACGGTGCGGACCTGCGGGGACCGGGAGGCCGCGAGAAGGGCGGAACGGAGCATCGTGACTCCTGGAGCTGGTGTTTCCAAGGGTGGCAGAAGGGCCGGGGCGGCGGGCATCCGGGGAGCCGCGCGCAGCGCGTCCCAAGAAGGGTGGCGGCGGGCGACGGGTGGGTGGGCCCCGCCGCCCCGGCGGGCGGCGCCCGGCTGCGGGACCGGGCGTCGCGGGTGACCGGTGGCTACTGGACGAGCCGTACGATCAGCGGCACGGGGCTGGTCAGCCCATGTGCGGGTAGCGGTAGTCCGTCGGCGGGACGAAGGTCTCCTTGACCGAGCGGGTGGAGGTCCAGCGCGCCAGGTTCTGCTTGGCGCCCGCCTTGTCGTTGGTGCCCGAGGCCCGGCCGCCGCCGAAGGGCTGCTGGCCGACGACGGCGCCGGTCGGCTTGTCGTTGATGTAGAAGTTGCCGGCCGCGAAGCGCAGCTTGTGCATCGCGTCCTGGGCCGCGGCGCGGTCCTGGGAGATGATCGAGCCGGTCAGGCCGTACGGGGACACCGACTCCATCTGGGCCAGCATCTCCTCGTACTTCTCGTCCTCGTAGACGTGCACGGCCAGGATCGGGCCGAAGTACTCGTCCTTGAAGTACTCGCTCGCCGGGTCCTGGCAGACCAGGACGGTCGGGCGCACGAAGTAGCCCACCGAGTCGTCGTAGCTGCCGCCGGCGAGGACCTCGACCTGCGGGTCGGCCTGGGCGCGGTCGATGGCCGCCTTGTTCTTGGCGAAGGAGCGGTCGTCGATGACGGCCGACATGAAGTTGCTCAGGTCGCTGACGTCGCCCATGGTGAGGCCCTCGACCTCGGCGGCGAACTCGTCCTTGAGGCCGGCCCAGATCGACGCCGGGACGTAGGCCCGCGACAGCGCCGAGCACTTCTGGCCCTGGAACTCGAAGGCGCCGCGGGTCATCGCGGTCTTCAGGACCTTCGGGTCGGCGGACGGGTGGGCGACCAGGAAGTCCTTGCCGCCGGTCTCGCCGACGATCCGCGGGTAGGTGCGGTAGCCGGCGATGTTGTTGCCGACCTCGCGCCACAGGTGCTGGAAGGTGGCGGTGGAGCCGGTGAAGTGGATGCCGGCCAGCGCCGGGTGCTTGAGCGCGACCTCGGAGACGGCCAGGCCGTCGCCGGTGACCATGTTGATGACGCCCTTGGGCAGGCCGGCCTCCTCCAGCAGCTGCATCAGCAGGTGCGCGGAGAACTGCTGGGTCGGGGAGGGCTTCCACAGCACCACGTTGCCCATCAGCGCGGGCGCGGTCGGCAGGTTGCCGGCGATCGCGGTGAAGTTGAACGGGGTGATCGCGTAGACGAAGCCCTCCAGCGGGCGGTGGTCGCTGCGGTTCCACACGCCGTCCGAGGAGATCGGCTGCTCGGCCAGGATCTGGCGGGCGAAGTGCACGTTGAAGCGCAGGAAGTCGACCAGCTCGCAGGGGGTGTCGATCTCGGCCTGCTGGGCGGTCTTGGACTGGCCGAGCATGGTGGCGGCGGCCAGGGTCTCGCGCCAGGGGCCGGCCAGCAGGTCGGCGGCCCTGAGGAAGATCGCGGCGCGCGAGTCGAAGGAGAGCGCCTGCCAGGCCGGGGCAGCGGCCAGGGCAGTGTCGATGGCGTCCTGCGCGTCGGCCTGGGTGGCGTTGCGCAGGGTGCCGAGCCGAGCCGCGTGGTTGTGCGGCTGGACGACGTGGATCTCGGTGCCGCCGCCCATCCGGCGCTCACCGTTGATCGTCATGGTCAGCTGGACCGGCTCCTGGCCGCCCAGCTCCTTCAGCTTGGCCTCCAGGCGAGCCCGTTCCGGGCTCCCGGGGGCGTAGCTGTGGACCGGCTCGTTCACCGGCGCGGGGACCTGGGTCACAGCGTCCATAGAGCGCACGCTCTCCTTCGTTCAGTGCGGGGGGACTGCCGGCGCGGGTTGCACGCCGACCACAGCACGAACGCTATTCCTGGCCACCGGGCCACTTGATTGGCCGCGCGGCTAAATTCCCCCGTACGGCGTTGTCCGGCCCGACGAACCTGGTCACGCCGCGGTCACGAATCGTCCCCTCCTACCCCATGGTTCACACCTCCGTGCACCACCGGCTCACGCTCCTGGCCCCGGCCACCGGCTCGCGCTCCGGCGCTCGGACTCCGAACAGCGCTCGGCCTCCGAACCGTGCGCGGACGGCGCACGCGGTGCGCCGGCGGGGTCACGGACGGCCTTCCGCCCGACGACAGCCCCGAACTCTGTCCGCCCGGCTAAAATCGACCGCGAAACGTTGTCCGGGCGGATGAAGGAGGACCGGCGTGACCACCTCCGGCCTGCCGCTCCGTCAACTCCTGATGTCCCTCGGCGAACCGCTGGTCGAACTGCAGGCCGCCCCGCAGGGCCTGGACGTCGCGGTGCGCGACGTCGCCATCCTCGACCCGGAGGACCCGCCGACCGCCGCCCCCGGCGAGCTCGTCCTCGCGATCGGCGCCCGCGGCCGCGCCGCCCTGCCCGCCCTGCGCGCGGCCGGCCGGGCCGGGGCCGCCGCCGTCGCGGTCAAGCTGGACGGCCCCGGCCAGGCCGACGCGCTGCGCGAGGCCGCCACCGACGCGGGCGTCGCCCTGCTCTCGGTGCGCCGCGAGACCCGCTGGGAGCACCTCGACTCGCTCGCCCGGGCGATCATCGCCGGCCCGGACGCCCCGGACGCCCCCGGCTCCCCCGAACCCAACGCCGGCGACCTCTTCTCCCTCGCCCAGACCGTCGCCGTGCTCACCAACGGCATCGTCTCGATCGAGGACACCTCCAGCCGGGTGCTGGCCTACTCCCGCTCCTCCGACTCCGACGAGGTCGACGACCTGCGCCGGCTGTCCATCCTCGGCTGGCAGGGCCCGGAGCCGTACCTCTCCAAGCTCCGCGAGTGGGGCATCTTCCAGCACCTGCGCAGCTCGGACGCCCCGATCGCGGTCGAGCCGCACCCCGAGCTGGGCCTGCGCCGCCGCCTGGCGGTCGGCATCCGGGCCGGGGCGCAGCCGCTCGGCACCATCTGGGTGCAGGAGGGCGCCCAGCCGCTGGCCCCGCTGGCCGAGCAGTCCCTGGTCGGCGCCGCCCGGGTCGCGGCCGCCCAGCTGGTGCGCCGCCGCCGGGAGCTGTCCGCCGACGTCCGGCTCACCCAGACCCTGCTCACCGGCCTGCTGGAGGGCTCCACAGGCCCCCAGTCGCTCGCCACCCACCTCGGCCTGGACCTGCGCCGCCCGGCCACCGTGCTGGCGTACAGCGCGCGCACCACGGACGCGCTGCACCGCTCCGACGTCACCGGCCTGATCTCGGTGCACACCGCGGCCCGGCACCGCACCGCGCTGCTCGCCCCGATCGAGTCCCGGGTGTACGTGCTGCTGCCCGAGCTGCCGCCCGGCCTGCCGATGACCACCGTGCGCGACTGGGCCTCCGAGGTGGTGACGGCCGCCCGCGAGCACCTGGGCGTCCCGCTGCGCGCCGCGATCGGCTCGACCGTCGACGGCCTGGCCCAGGTGCCCGACTCCCGCGCGCAGGCGGACCGGATCCTGGACGCGATGGGCCGCGGCGGGGTGGACCTCGACGTCGCGGCGCTGATCGACGTCCAGGCGGAGGTGCTGGTCAGCGAGATGCTGGCGCTGCTCCAGGAACGCTCCGGCCTGCGCGACCCGCGGCTGACCGCGCTCGCCGCGTACGACCGCCGGCACGGCACCCGGCTCGCCGAGTCGGTGCTGGCCTGGCTGGACGCGCTCGGCGAGGTCCGGGTGGCCGCGGACGCCCTGCACATCCACCCCAACACCCTGCGCTACCGGGTCCGCCGGGCCGAGCAGCTGACCGGCATCGACCTCGCCCAGCCGCAGCAGCGCCTGCTGGCCATGCTGCAACTGCGACTGCCCGCGGACGAGTGGTCCGCGGGCAGCCCTTCACGCTCGGAGGGTCACTCGCCGTAGCCCTGGCCGCGCTTGTGCTCGTTCAGCCGGCGCCACGGGCCGCTGATGGCCAGCTGGATGCCCGGGGTCTGGATGTTGGCGAAGAGGGTCTTGCCGTCGTCCGAGAAGGTCACCCCGGTGAACTCGCTGAACTCGGGCTTCTCGGCGGTGCCGATGTTCAGCTCGTTGCGGGCGATCGGGAAGACCAGGCCCTCCTCGGTGGCGCCGAACAGGTGCGAGACGCCCTCGCCGTCCTCGCAGATCACGATGCCGCCGTACGGCGAGACGGTGATGTTGTCCGGGCCGTCGAAGTTGTCGTGGTCGCCCCAGACGTCGGTGTTGACGCCCAGCAGGACCTTCAGGGTGATGGTGCGGCGGGCCGGGTTGTAGAACCAGACCTGGCCGTCGTGCTGGAGCGGGCTCTCCGAGCGGGCGAAGCTGGAGACGAAGTAGAAGCCGCCGTCACCCCACCACATGCCCTCCAGCTTCCGGGCGCGGGTGACCTCGCCGTCCTTGAACTGCTTGCGCACCGAGACGGTCTTGGCGTCGCGGTCCGCGACCTTGACCCAGTCCACGCCGTAGGTGGTGCCGACCGCGGTGGCGCGGGAGAGGTCGTCGATGAACTTGCCCTGCGCGTCGAAGACCTTGAAGGCCTCCAGCACGCCGGCGTCGGCGGCCAGCCGGCGCAGCTTGTAGCGGCCGTGCTTGAAGCCGGCCGGCGGGGTCCAGCGGAACAGCAGGCCGTTCGGGTTCGAGGCGTCCTCGGTCAGGTAGACCTGGCCGCGCTTGGGGTCCACCACGACGGCCTCGTGGGCGTAGCGGCCGAAGGCCTTGACCGGCTGCGGGTCGCGGTTGTAGTCGTCGTCGAACGGGTCGACCTCGAAGATGTAGCCGTGGTCCTTGGTGAAGCCGTTCTTGCCGGCCTTGTCCTCGGTCTCCTCGCCGGACAGCCAGGTGCCCCACGGGGTCACGCCGCCGGCGCAGTTGGTGGCGGTGCCCGCGATGCCGACCCACTGCTCGACCGAGCCGTCCCGCTTGGCGTGCACGATGGTGCAGCCGCCGGCCGCGCCCGGGTCGTAGACGTGGCCCTCGGTCAGCGGCACCGGGTGCGGCCAGTTGGCGCGGGCGCCGGCCAGCTCGTGGTTGACGACCATGTAGTTGCCGCCGCGCTCGTCCTCGAAGGCGGAGGTGCCGTCGTGGTTGCTCGGGGTGAACTCGCCGGTGCGCAGCTTGGTGACGCCGGCCCGGTTGAGGACCTTGTACGAGAAGCCCTTCGGCAGGGACAGCAGGCCGCCCGGGTCCTGGACCAGCGGGCCGTAGCCGACGGCGGTGCCGGCGGCCGAGTTGGTCCCGGCGGCCGCGGCGACCGGGGCCTCGCCGCCGACCGGGGCGGCGATCGCGCCCGGGGCGCTGGCCAGCGCCTCGGCGCTGCCGGCGATCAGCACGCCGGCCCCGACGAGGGTGGAACGGTTGACGAAGTCCCGGCGGGACAGCGACATGGCAGCAACTCCTGAGGATGAGCGGGGGCGTCGGTGCGGGATGCCGACGCCCAGCAGGCTCCGCCGGACGGGTGAACCCGGCATGACGTCCACCTCACGCCCAGGCGGCCATTTGCCGACCGATGACCTTCACATGACCTCGGCTTTACGCCGGCCCCCTCCGGAGGGGCGCTCCGTCGGACGCCGCGCGGGCCGACAGCCCGTCAGTGCCGCGCCGCCCGCCACTGCTCCCAGGCCGCCAGCCACAGCTGCTCGGACAGCCGCTGCTCCTCCCACACGCCCGCCCCGCCGCCGCCCGGCCGCTCCCGCCACAGCTGCGCCCAGGCCCGCTGCGCCGGCAGGCTCGCCACCTCGCTCGCGAACACCGTGTACCGGACCACCTCCTCGACGGCCGCCTCGCCCTCCGCCGTGCCGACCAGCCAGTGCGTCTGCTGGGACAGCCGGTTGAGGTGGTTCACCATCGAGGTCACCGCCGCCGCGGCCTCCTCCCGGGTCTCGGTGGCCAGCCGCATCTGCTGGCGCACCGCCGTCTCCCAGCGCACCGCGCCGACGTCCCCGCGCAGCCCGCGCGGCAGCCGCGGCGTGCGCCCGACCCGCACCTGCGCCTCGATCGCGGCGGACTCGGCGACGGTCTGCGCGATCAGCGCCCGGTGCGCCTCCATCCCGACGGCGGGCGGCAGTTCGCGCTCCTCGACCGGCACGTGGCGGGCCCGCCGGGCGGCCAGGTCGCGCAGCAGTCCGGTGCGTCCGCGCAGGCAGCGCTCGAAGTCGCCGATCGCGCCGAGCTCCACCGCGCCGGGGGCCACCCCGCGCCCGCAGACCGTCACGGTCAGCCCGCCGACCCGCAGTCGCCCGGCCCACACCGCCTCCGGCCCGGACGCCGCCGGGGCGCCGGGCTCCGGCACCGGCCGGTCCTCGTGCACCTCCACCGCGCAGGGCTCGCCGTCCACCGTGATCCAGGCGCGCAACGCCCGTACCCGGCCCGGCCCGTCGCCCTCGTCGATGCCCAACTGCTCGTAGACTCGGTCCCGTTCGTCCTCGACCAGGTCCTCCAGCTCGGGCAGCCGCTCGCCCCGGTCGGCGCCCGGCCGGTAGGTGCGCACGGTGACGTACGGGCCGGCCGCCGAGCGCCAGTCACCGCACTGGACCTCGACCCAGCGCAGCTCGCCGCCGGAGGTCTCGAAGGCGGCCAGCGCCTCACCGTCCAGCGCCTCACCGTCGGCCCCGTCACCGGCCGCCGCGTCACCGGTCCGCACGTCCCCGGCCACCGTTCGACCGGCGACCACGCCGTACACCGGGAAGTCGGCCGCCGCCAGGGTCCGGCGGGAGAACGCCTCCTGATCGGCGAACGGGTCGACGGGCCGGCCGGCGGTCCGGTCCACGGGCGGTTCGGCCGCCCGGCCCGACGGCCGGTCGGCGGGCTGCTCCGCGGTCCGGTCCGCGCCGCGCTCCGCGGGCCGACCGGCGAAACGGTCCTCCCGGACCGGCCGGTCCGGAGCCGGGACGGACCCCGAGGGCCCGGTGTTCCGCTTCTGGTGCCTGCCGCCGTTCTCCCGCATCATCCTGTGCCGCACCCCCGATTCCTCGCACCCGCACCGCTGACGCCAACCTTACGTGCCCGCAGCTGCCGGGTCATCAGCTCCGCCTCCGGACGGGGGTGGTGGCCGTGTCAGGACGCCCGTTGTCAGCGGCCCTCCCTAACCTGGCGGCATGACAGCACAGAACGAGGCAGCACAGAACGGGGCGGCGCACGACGGCGCCGCCCAGGACCGGACCCAGCAGGGCGCCTTCCCCGCCCGGATCAGCATCGTCACCCTCGGGGTGACCGACCTCGACCGCAGCGCCCGCTTCTACGAGGCGCTCGGCTGGAAGCGCTCCGCCGCCTCCAGCCCGGAGATCGTCTGGTTCCGCACCGCCGACTCGGCGCTCGGGCTCTTCCCCACCGAGGAGCTGGCCGCCGACGCGGGCCTGCCCCCCGCCGGCGAGCCCTCCTTCCGCGGCGTCACCCTCGCGGTGAACCTGGAGTCCCCCGCCCTGGTGGACGCCGCGCTGCGGACGGCGGTGGAGGCCGGCGCCGTGGTGGTCAAGCCGCCGGTCCCGACCGACTGGGGCGGCTACTCCGGCTACTTCGAGGACCCGGACGGCCACCTCTGGGAGCTGGCCCACAACCCGTTCTTCCCCTTCACCGAGGACGGCTCGCTGGACCTTCCGTGACCCGGGCCCGGCTCGGCGCACTCCGTGAAGGGCGGGAGGATCAGCTCCTGGAGCGCGCCTTGAAGGCGGCCTTGCGCGCCTCCTTGGCCAGCGCCCGGTCCGGGTGCAGCTCCCCGATCGCCTCCAGGACGTCCGCCGTGTACGGGTGGTCGACCCGCCACAGCTCGCCGAACCACCCGGCCGGATCGCCGTTCACCGGCAGGTCGGTGATCAGTTCGCGGAGCAGCTCGGCGTCCCCGCCGTTGTCCAGCAGCTGGGCGGCGAAGGTGTCGACCACCGTCCACAGGGCCATCGCCCGGTCCGGCACCGGCACGTCCGTCGCGCCCTGCGCGGCCAGCCAGGCCCGCGCCGCGCCACCCAGCTCCGGGTCGTCCACGGCCTCCCGGACGGCCGGCTCCGCGTCCGGCCCGAGCAGGTTGAGCGCCGAGACGCAGAGCATCCGGCGCAGCGGGCCGTAGCCGTCGGTGCCGCGCGCCGCCGCGAGCAGCTCGCGCGCCGCCGCCACCGGCTCCCGGTCGGCGGTCCACACCCGCAGCTCCTCCTCCGGCAGCACGTTGGCGGACTCGCACACCCCGCGCAGCAGCTCGGCCGCGTTCCCCCGGGCCAGGTCGCCGACCAGCGGGGCGTCGTAGCCGTCCTCCAGCAGCCACTGGCGGATGCCGTACTGGCCGAGCGGGGTGAGCCGGACCAGCCCGAAGCGGGCCGACTCCTCCTCGTCCAGCGGCTCCTCGCCGACCACGGCGGACTCCTCGCCGTCCTCCTCGTCGAACAGCTCGGGGTCGATCGGGCGGTAGTCCAGCAGGCCGAGCTCGGCGAGGTCGCCCAGCATCGGGTCCAGCGCGACCATCACGTCCGTGATGTCGCCGAGCAGCTCCTCGCTGGGCTCCTCGCCCTCCGGGACGACCAGCAGCGCGGCCAGCACGCCCAGCGGCACGGTCTCGTTGCCCGGCTCGGCGAAGGCGGTGGTCTCGTAGAGCACCTGCAGGGCCTCGTCCAGCAGCTCGGCGGCCTCGTCGCGGGCCTCCTCGACCTCGGAGAGCCCGTCCTCGTCCTCCTCCTCGTCCGCGCCGTCCCCGGCCGGTTCCGCCGCGCCCTCGGCCCCCTCCGGGACGGAGTCCGCCTCGACGGCCAGCTCCCGGACGATCCCGGCGGCGGTCAGCCACAGCTCCAGGACGGTCTCCGGGTCGCCCTGCTCGGCGGGTTCCAGGTCCGGGCCCGGGACGGCGACGTGCTCGCCGTCCGCGGTCGTGCCGAGCTCCACCAGGTCCAGGTCGCAGGCCAGCGACCAGGCCCGCAGCGCCTCGACCTCGGCCTCCTCGGGCACCTCGCCCTCGGCCGGGGCCAGGCCCAGCAGCCGGGCCGCGGGTGCCCGGTCCGCCTCGACCAGGTCGCCGAACTCGTCCACTTCCCGGTGCGGGGCGGCCCAGCGGGCCAGCGCCAGCGCGTACCCGAACATCGGTACGGCCTTCGCCTGCTCGGCCAGCTCCCGCTCGGCGGGCAGCTTCACCGGCGGGACCAGGACGGCCGCGTCGTCCAGGTCCTCGTCGTCCAGCCCGTGCGCGGCGAACGCCCCGTAGAGGTCCTGGAGCTCCAGGTCCGCGGGCAGCACCGCCTCGGCCGCGCCCTCCCCCGCCGAAGCCCCGGTGTTCTTGCGACGTCGTCCGGCCATCGTTGTGCGCTCTCCCTCAGCCAGCGGTCAGCCCAACAGCGCCGCGTACCGATCCATCACCTCAGCGTATAGGCCGGGCACCCCCGATGCCCGGCCGTACGGGGCGCACCCAGGGGCGCGCGCCATGGACGTGCGCCCACCCCTTATCCTTCGGTCTGGTAGCGCGCACACCCCGCGCCTGCCACCGGGGCAACGAAGCCCAACCGCCCTCCGCCCGACCCCGGGCCGGAGGGGCCCTCTTCAGCTCACCTCGCCCCACCAGGGAGCCCGTACCCGCGGCCACCACCACAGCGCCTCCGGACGGGCGCGCCGGCACAACCCCGCCGACCCCGGTGGTGCCCGGCCACAGGAGACCCCTGCCATGGCGGACCTCTCCCCCGCCGGCTCCGGCCTGCGCACCGCGCAGCTCGACGGACGCCGACTGTCGGAGGCCCTGCTTCCCCTGGAGCTCGCGCCGCGCGCCCAGCTCCAGCTCGCCGCGATCAGCCGCTGGAACGCGCTGCGCGGCGTCCGCGTCGGCCTGGTGGCCGCCGCCCTGCTGCTGATGCTGATCGGCGCCAACCTCGCGACGCCGATCTACTCGCTCCTCCAGCAGCGGCTGCACCTCACCGCGCTCGACACCACCGTCCTGTTCGCGATCTACGTACTGGCGCTGGTCCCGGTGCTGGCCGTGGTCGGCCACTGGTCCGACCACCTCGGCCGACGCGCCCTGATCCTGCCCGCCGTCGCACTGGCCGCCGCCGGCGACGTCGTGTTCGCCACCTCCGGCAGCTTCTGGCAGCTCGCCGCCGGCCGAGCCGTCCAGGGCATCGCCGTCGGCCTGTCCACCGGCGCCGCCGGGGCCGCCCTCGGCGACCTGCTGCCCGACCGGCCGACCCAGGCCGCCAAGATCACCCTGGCCTGCTCGGCGGGCGGCGTCGCGCTCGGCCCGGTGGTCGGCGCCCTGCTGGCCGGCGGCTCCGACCCGCTGCTCACCCCGTTCCTGCTGCACGCCGTCGCCCTGCTGGCGCTCTGCGTGCCGCTGGCCCTCCTCCACCCCCGGATGCCCGGCCGCAGCCGCCCGCCGGCCTCCCCGCCCCGCATCACCACCCCGGCCCACCTGCGCCCGCAGCGCCTGCGGCTGCCGCGCACCGGGCGCCGCGAGTTCCTGCTCGCCGCCACCGCCGGCTTCATCTCCTACGCGGTGTTCGGCGTCTACCTCAGCCTGGCCCCGGCCTTCGCCGCCCAGCTGCTGCACACCGACTCCAAGCTGGTCGGCGCGATCGTGGCGGCCCTCCTGCTCGGCTCCTCGGCCGCCACCCAGCTGCTCGTCCCGCCGACCTCGGACCGCGTGGTGACCGCCCTCGGCATGGCCGGCCTGGCCGCCGGCCTCGGCCTGGTCGTCGCCGCCCAGTACACCGGCACGCCGGCGCTGCTCTTCATCGGCAGCGTCCTCGGCGGAATCTCCCAGGGCGTCGCCTTCCGCTCCCTGTTCACCGCCGCCGTCGGTGCGATGAACCCGGAACGCCGCGGCTCCGAGCTGAGCACCCTCTGGGTCATCGTCTACCTCGGCAGCTCCGCCCCCATCATCGCCCTCGGCGCCCTCGTCCAGACCTACGGCCTCCTCCCCTCCGTCAGCGGCTTCGCCGCCCTCGCCGCCCTCGCCTGCACCGGCCTGGCGATGGCCGTCGCCCGCAAACCCAGGCCCACGGCCTGACCCCAAGAGAAAAGCCGCTGCCCGGGACTTCCGAAGAAGTCCCGGGCAGCCGGCGTTTCGGTCCCTACTCCCAGGGCTTCCATTTGCCGGTGTCGATCTCGACGTCAAAGGGCTTCGGCAGCCGGACGGTCTCACCGAACTTCCACTCGCCCAGCACCTCGTACGTTCCCTCGCCCCGGTTCGGCTCCCCGAACAGGGTGACACCGGACTGCCGCGGGTCGCGGTCCACCAGCAGGTAGTAGGGCACTCCGCCCCGGGCGTACCCGTTCCACTTGGTGGACTTGATCTGCCGACCGAACATCGGGCGGCGGTCGTAGCGGGCATTGGAGGGGGAGGTCACCTCGACCGCCATGCCGATGTCGTCCGGGTGGAGGCGGGAGACGTCTCCGTTCAGAGCCCGCTCCTCCACCTCGGTGCCCACGATGACGAGCTCCGGGATGTAGCCGTCACCGATCTCCACCAGGTCCAGATTGACCGTCTGCAGTGCCCTCCACGGGAAGGCCGGATCCGAACCCAGGGCCAGCGTGAACCGTCGCTCAATGTGCGAGAGGAACACCGCATGAGTAACTGCCGGCGCCGGTGACACGACGAACTCCCCTCCGATGACCTCGACCCGAGTGCCGTCGTCCGGAATCCGCAGATACCCCTGGAGCTCGCCCCGGACCCACATGGCGTACGGCGAGTCGGGCAACGTCCAGTGCCCGGTTGCTTCCACAGCCATTCGTCGCTCCCTCCACGGTCGCGGCTCCAGCCTGGCCGCCCGGTCGCAGATATACCACTGCCGCACAAACCTTTCCCTCGAAGGAGAGGTTCGCGCGGCAGCAGGTTGACGATCGGCGAACGTCCTCAGACGTTGAAGCCGAGGGCGCGGAGCTGGTCGCGGCCGTCGTCGGTGATCTTGTCCGGGCCCCACGGCGGCATCCAGACCCAGTTGATGCGCAGGTCCTGCACCAGGCCGTCGGTGGCGGTCTTGGCCTGGTCCTCGATGACGTCGGTCAGCGGGCAGGCCGCCGAGGTGAGCGTCATGTCGATGGTGGCCACGTCGGACTCGTCGATGTGGATGCCGTAGATCAGGCCCAGGTTGACGACGTCGATGCCCAGTTCGGGGTCGACGACGTCCATCAGGGCCTCGGTCAGGTCCTCGACCGAGACCGTGCCGGCGGTGGTGCCGACGATGAGACCGGTCTGCTGCTCCGCAGCGGGGGCCTCGGTGCCGGTGGTGGTGGTGCTCTCGTCACTCATGGTCTTGTCCTCCTCTGCGGGGTCAGTCGTTCACGGCGGGGTTGTGGGCGAGCGCCTGGGCGGTGGCGTCCTTCCAGGCCATCCAGCTGAGCAGAGCGCACTTGACCCGGGCCGGGTACTTGGAGACGCCGGCGAACGCGACCGCGTCCTCCAGCACCTCCTCGTCGCCCTCGCCCTGGCCCTTGCTCTGCATCAGCTCCAGGAAGGCCTCCTGGACCGCCTGCGCCTCGCCCACGGTCTTGCCGACCACCAGGTCGTTGAGCACCGAGGCGCTCGCCTGGCTGATCGAACAGCCCTGCGACTCGTACGAGACGTCGGTGACGGTGGCGCCGTCGAGCTTCACCCGCAGGGTGATCTCGTCGCCGCACGTCGGGTTGACGTGGTGCACCTCGGCGTCACCGTCCCGCAGCCCCTTGCCGTGCGGGTTGCGGTAGTGGTCCAGGATGATGTCCTGGTACATCGAGTCGAGCTTCATGGTCGTCCTGCCCCGTCCCTCAGCCGAAGAAGTTCCGGACGTGGTGCAGGCCGTCGATCAGCGCGTCGACCTCGCCCGGCGTCGAGTACAGATAGAACGACGCCCGCGTGGTCGCCGGAATTCCGTACCGCAGGCACACCGGCCGCGCGCAGTGGTGGCCGACGCGCACGGCGATGCCCTGCTCGTCCAGCACCTGGCCCACGTCGTGCGGGTGGATGTCGCCGAGGGTGAAGGAGATCGCGGCACCGCGGTCCACGGCCGTGCGCGGGCCGATGATCCGCAGGTCGGGGACCTCCAGCAGCCGCTCGACGGCGTACTCGGTGATCGCGTGCTCGTGCGCCGCGATCTTCTCCATGCCGATGCCCTGGAGGTAGTCGATGGCCGCGCCGAGCCCGACCGCCTGGGCGATCGGCGGGGTGCCGGCCTCGAACTTGTGGGGCGCCGGGGCGTAGGTGGACGAGCCCATGGTGACGGTCTCGATCATCTCGCCGCCGCCGAGGAACGGCGGGAGGTCCTCCAGCAGCTCCTGGCGGCCCCAGAGCACGCCGATGCCGGTCGGGGCCAGCATCTTGTGGCCGGTGAAGGCGACGAAGTCGGCCTCCAGCGCCTGCACGTCCAGCACCATGTGCGGCGCGGCCTGCGAGGCGTCGATGACGACCAGCGCGCCGACCGACTGGGCCTTGCGGACGATCGTCTCGACCGGGTTGATCGTGCCGAGCAGGTTGGAGACCAGGGTGAAGGAGACCACCTTGGTCTTCTCGGTGATCAGCTCGTCGATGTTCGACAGGTCGAGCCGGCCCTCGTCGGTCAGCCCGAACCACTTGAGCTTCGCGCCGCTGCGCTGCGACAGCAGCTGCCAGGGGACGATGTTGGAGTGGTGCTCCATCTCCGTGATGACGATCTCGGAGTCGGCGTCCACCCGGTAGGGCTCGTCGGCCCAGGCCAGCATGTTGGCGACGAGGTTGAGCGACTCCGAGGCGTTCTTGGTGAAGATCACCTCGTTGCGGCTCGGCGCGTTGACGAAGGCCGCGACCTTGTCCCGGGCGCCCTCGTACAGCGCCGTGGCCTCCTCGGCGAGCACGTGCACGCCGCGGTGGACGTTGGCGTTGTGCCGCTCGTAGTAGGCGTTCAGGGCGTCCAGCACCTGGCGCGGCTTCTGCGAGGTGGCCGCGTTGTCCAGGTAGACCAGCGGCTTGTCGTCGTGCAGCACCCGCTGGAGGACCGGGAAGTCCTTGCGGATCGCGTCGGTGTCGAGCAGTCCCGCAAACGGATGGGTCACTCGGACGCGCCCCCCTTCACATACGACTCGTAGCCCTCTTCCTCCAGCTTGTCGGCCAGCTCGGCGCCGCCGGACTCGACGATGCGGCCGCCCGCGAAGACGTGGACGTGGTCGGGCTTGATGTACCGCAGGATGCGGGTGTAGTGGGTCACCAGCAGGGTGCCGACCTCGCCGGTCGAGCGGACCCGGTTGATGCCCTCGGAGACGACCCGCAGCGCGTCGACGTCCAGGCCGGAGTCGGTCTCGTCGAGGATCGCGATCTTCGGCTTGAGCAGCTCCAGCTGGAGGATCTCGTGGCGCTTCTTCTCACCGCCGGAGAAGCCCTCGTTGACGTTGCGCTCGGCGAAGGCCGGGTCCATCTGGAGGGCGGCCATCGCCTCCTTGACCTCCTTCACCCACAGCCGCAGCTTGGGGGCCTCGCCGCGGACGGCGGTGGCGGCGGTGCGCAGGAAGTTGGAGACCGAGACGCCGGGGACCTCGACCGGGTACTGCATGGCCAGGAAGACGCCGGCCTTGGCGCGCTCGTCGACGGACATCTCCAGGACGTCCTCGCCGTCCAGCAGCACCGAGCCGCCGGTGACGGTGTACTTGGGGTGGCCGGCCAGCGAGTAGGCGAGGGTGGACTTGCCGGAGCCGTTCGGACCCATGATGGCGTGGGTCTCGCCCTGCTTCACGGTCAGGTCCACGCCCTTCAGGATCTCGCGCGGGCCGTTCTCGGCGTCCACGGAGACGTGCAGGTCGCGGATTTCAAGGGTTGCCATGTGTACTCAGGACTCCTGGTTGACGGAGACGAGCACATCGTCCCCTTCGATCTTTACGGGGTAGACAGCGACCGGCTTGGTGGCGGGCAGGCCGGACGGCTTGCCGGTGCGCAGGTCGAAGCTGGAGCCGTGCAGCCAGCACTCGATCATGCAGTCCTCGACCTCGCCCTCGGAGAGCGAGACGTTCGCGTGCGAGCAGGTGTCGTTGACCGCGAACACCCCCTCGTCGGTGCGGACGACGGAGACCGGCACGCCGTTGAGGTCCACGCGCTTGGGAACGTCCTCCTGGAGGTCGCTCAGCGCGCAGGCACGGAGGAAGGTCATCGCGTTCAGACCGCCGATTCCAGCTCGGCGTCGATCTTCTCCATGAGCTGGTCCTGGACCTCGGCCACGCCGATCTGCTGGAGCAGCTCGGCGAAGAAGCCGCGCACGACCAGGCGGCGCGCCTCGTCGGCCGGGATGCCGCGGGCCTGCAGGTAGAACAGCTGCTCGTCGTCGAAGCGGCCGGTCGCCGAGGCGTGGCCGGCGCCGACGATCTCGCCGGTCTCGATCTCCAGGTTCGGGATCGAGTCGACCCGGGCGCCGTCGGTGAGCACCAGGTTCCGGTTGAGCTCGTAGGTGTCGGTGCCGACCGCGGCGGCGCGGATCAGCACGTCGCCGACCCAGACCGCGTGCGCGTCCTGGCCCTGGAGCGCGCCCTTGTACGCCACGTTCGACCGGCAGTGCGGCGTGTCGTGGTCGATCACCAGGCGGTGCTCCAGGTGCTGGCCGGCGTCGGCGAAGTAGAGGCCGAACAGCTCGGCCTCGCCGCCGGGGCCCGCGTAGGTGACCCGCGGGTGCAGGCGGACCAGGTCGCCGCCGAAGGTGACGACCACGGACTTGAAGGAGGCGTCCCGGCCGATCAGCGCGTTGTGCTGGGCGGCGTGGACGGCGTCGCGCTCCCAGTCCTGCACGGAGACGAAGGTGAGCTTGGCGCCCTCGCCGACCAGCAGCTCGACGTTGGCGGCCCGGGTGCCGGTGCCCTCGTGGTTCAGCACCACGACGGCCTCGGCGAACGGCTTGACGTCGATCACCACGTGGGCGAAGCGGACGCCGCCCTCGCCGCGCACGTCGATCCTGACCGGCTCGGCCAGCACCGACTCCTTGGGGACGGTGACCACCAGCGCCTGCTCGAAGGCGCTGAACGCCTGCGCGGCGACCCGGTCGACCGGCTTGCCGGCCTTGCCCAGGCGGGCGTCGTCCCGGCCGACGGTCTCGGCGGTGACGCCGTCCGGCAGCGTGAACTCGACCTTGTCCTCACCGCGCGGGGCGGAGGCGGCGGTGCCGTCGTGCAGCCCGCCGAGGCGGTGCAGCGGGGTGAACCGCCAGTCCTCCTCGCGGCCGGTGGGCACCGGGAAGTCGTTCACGTCGAAGGACGGCTTGACCGCGACGCGCGCGTCGATCGGCTGCTGGACCGCGGTGCGGCCGGTGCCGGGGCCGGCGAGCTGCGCGCCCGCGCCGGCGGTGCCGACCTCGATCGACCCGGCGGTGGTGGAGCCGGTGGTGTTCTGCTCAGCCATGGCTGTTCGTAGTGCTCTCTTCCTCGGAAATGAGTGGACGGCGGCGGCGGCCTGGGGTCAGCCGACCGCGCCCTCCATCTGCAGCTCGATCAGCCTGTTGAGCTCCAGCGCGTACTCCATCGGCAGCTCGCGCGCGATCGGCTCGACGAAGCCTCGGACGATCATCGCCATCGCCTCGAACTCGGTCAGGCCGCGGCTCATCAGGTAGAAGAGCTGGTCCTCGCTGACCTTGGAGACGGTCGCCTCGTGGCCCATGGACACGTCGTCCTCGCGGACGTCCACGTACGGGTAGGTGTCCGAGCGGGAGATGGTGTCCACCAGCAGCGCGTCGCACAGCACGTTGGACTTGGCGCCCTTGGAGCCCTCGCCGATCTCGATCAGGCCGCGGTAGGAGGTCCGGCCGCCGCCGCGCGCCACCGACTTGGAGACGATGTTGGAGGAGGTGTTCGGCGCCATGTGCACCATCTTGGCGCCGGCGTCCTGGTGCTGGCCCTCGCCCGCGAAGGCGATCGACAGGGTCTCGCCCTTGGCGTGCTCGCCCATCAGGTAGACGGCCGGGTACTTCATGGTGACCTTGGAGCCGATGTTGCCGTCGACCCACTCCATGGTCGCGCCCTCGTACGCCACGGCGCGCTTGGTGACCAGGTTGTAGACGTTGTTCGACCAGTTCTGGATGGTCGTGTAGCGGCAGCGGCCGCCCTTCTTGACGATGATCTCCACGACCGCCGAGTGCAGCGAGTCGGAGGAGTAGATCGGGGCGGTGCAGCCCTCGACGTAGTGGACGTAGGCGTCCTCGTCGACGATGATCAGCGTCCGCTCGAACTGGCCCATGTTCTCGGTGTTGATCCGGAAGTAGGCCTGGAGCGGGATGTCCACGTGCACGCCCTTCGGCACGTAGATGAACGAGCCGCCGGACCACACGGCCGTGTTCAGCGCGGCGAACTTGTTGTCGCCGACCGGGATCACGGTGCCGAAGTACTCCTTGAAGATCTCCGGGTGCTCGCGCAGCGCGGTGTCGGTGTCCAGGAAGATGACACCCTGCTCCTCCAGGTCCTCACGGATCTGGTGGTAGACGACCTCGGACTCGTACTGGGCGGCGACACCGGCGACCAGGCGCTGCTTCTCCGCCTCCGGGATGCCGAGCTTGTCGTAGGTGGCCTTGATGTCCGCGGGCAGGTCCTCCCAGGACTCGGCCTGCTTCTCGGTGGAGCGGACGAAGTACTTGATGTTGTCGAAGTCGATGCCGGAGAGGTCGGAGCCCCAGGTCGGCATGGGCTTCTTGCCGAACAGCTTCAGGCCCTTGAGCCGCAGGTTCAGCATCCACTCGGACTCGTTCTTCTTCGCCGAGATGTCGCGGACGACCTCCTCGCTGAGCCCGCGCTTGGCCGCGGCACCGGCGGTGTCCGGGTCGGCCCAGCCGTACTCGTAATTGCCGAGGCCTTCGAGCTCGGGGTGCGAAACGGTGTCAGTCATGCGAGCTTCCTAACGCGCGGACGCTGAATCTTCGGTGGACGTACCGGCAGTCGGCACTGCATCGGAGCCGCGTCCCGCCGGGGGCTGGGCGGGCGACGATGCGGCACCGGGTGCCGGCACATAGGTGGTGCAGACCCCGTCGCCGTGGGCGATCGTGGCCAGCCGTTGCACATGGGTGCCCAGGAGCTGGGAGAAGACCTCGGTCTCCGCCTCGCAGAGCTGCGGGAACTGCTCGGCGATGTGCGCGACCGGGCAGTGGTGCTGGCAGAGCTGGGCGCCCGCCGGGGCCTTGGCCGCGGCCGACGGGACACGCCGCACCGTGGCAGCGTACCCGTCCGCGCTCAGCGCCTGGGCCAGCGCCTCGGTGCGTTCCCCGGCGGCGGCCAGGCGCAGGGCCTCCAGGTACTTCTCGGCCTGCTGGCCGAACCGGGCGCGGGCGAAGGCGGCGACCGCCTCCTCCCCCGCCTTGCCGCCGCCCACCGAGTCCGCGATCCAGCGCAGCGCGTCGGCGGCGAGCTGGTCGTACGCCTGGTAGAAGGCGTCCCGGCCGGCGTCGGTGAGGGCGAAGACCTTGGCCGGACGGCCCCGGCCGCGGCTTCCGTAGACCCGCTGTTCGCGGGACTCGACCAGGCCGGTGGCGACCAGCCCGTCGAGGTGGCGGCGGACGGCGGCGGCGGTGAGGCCGAGCCGGTTCGCCAGGTCGGCGGCGGAGGAGGGGCCGTGGTCCAGGATCGACCGGGCGACCCGGTCCCGGGTGGCCCGGTGGCCCTCCAGCAGCACCTCGGCCGCCGTCACGGGCACGTCGCAGGAGGAGGCCGTCTCGGCCTCCTGCTGCTGGGCGTGCTCGCGCATGTTTTTCACAACACCAGTGTTGCGTAATTCCTTCCGCCGGGACAACCCGTGATCCAGGCCTCACCGGTGTCATCTGTCACGCAGGTTAGCCTTACCTGACCTGCGAAAACGATCATCGAGCCGCCGTCCGGCCCGCGCGTCAGGCCCTCTTACACTCGCCGGTATGCACTCCGAACCCGCGGTCCAGATCGCCGGGCTGGTCAAACGCTACGGCGACAAGCTCGCGGTGGACGGCCTCGACCTCACCATCCCGGCCGGCGCGATCACCGCCGTCCTCGGCCCCAACGGCGCCGGCAAGACCACCACCATCGAGACCTGCGAGGGCTACCGCCGCCCCGACGCCGGCACCGTCCGGGTCCTCGGCCTCGACCCGGTCACCCAGAGCGCCGCGCTGCGGCCCCGGATCGGCGTCATGCTGCAGTCCGGCGGCGTGTACGCGGGCGCGCGCGCCGTCGAGATGCTGCGGCACACCGCCAAGCTGCACGCCCACCCGCTGGACGTGGACGCCCTGGTCGAGCGCCTCGGCCTCGGCTCCTGCGGCCGCACCGCCTACCGGCGGCTGTCCGGCGGCCAGCAGCAGCGGCTCGCCCTGGCGATGGCCGTGGTCGGCCGCCCCGAGCTGGTCTTCCTGGACGAGCCCACCGCGGGCCTCGACCCGCAGGCCCGGCGGGCCACCTGGGAGCTGGTGCGCGACCTGCGCCGGGACGGCGTCACCGTGGTCGTCACCACCCACCACATGGACGAGGCCGAGCAGCTCGCCGACCGGGTCGCCGTCGTGGACCGCGGCCGGGTGATCGCCGACGGCACCACCGAGGAGCTGTGCCGCGGCGGCGCCGAGGACTCCCTGCGCTTCGACGGCCCGCCCGGCCTCGACCTCGGACCGCTGCTCAAGGAGCTGCCCGAGGGCGCCACGGCCACCGAGACCGCCCCCGGCAGCTACCGCGTCGAGGCGCCCGTCGACCCGAGGCTGGTGGCCACCGTCACCGGCTGGTGCGCGGCCTCCGGCGTCCTGCCCGAACGGCTGTCCGTCCAGCGCCGCAGCCTGGAGGACGTCTTCCTCGACCTGACCGGACGGGAGCTGCGCTCGTGAGCGAACGGAGCGAGGGAACCATGACCGCCGCCACGACCGACTACTCCCCCGCGCCGGGCCCCGCGCCCGTCGGCCGGATGCTGCTCGCCCAGACCGCGTTCGAGACCAGGATGCTGCTGCGCAACGGCGAGCAGCTGCTGCTCACCGTTGTCATCCCGACCGTGCTGCTGGTGCTGTTCTCCGCCGTGGACGTCGTCGCGGTCGAGGGCCCCGGCAAGCGGGTCGACTTCCTGGCGCCCGGCCTGCTGGCGCTGGCCGTGATGTCCACCGCCTTCACCGGCCAGGCCATCGCCACCGGGTTCGAGCGCCGCTACGGCGTCCTGAAGCGGCTCGGCGCCAGCCCGCTGCCGCGCTGGGCGCTGCTGACCGCCAAGACCGGCTGCGTCCTGGTGACGGAGGCGCTGCAGGTGGCGCTGCTGTCGGTGATCGCACTGGCCCTCGGCTGGTCCCCGCACGGCGACCCGTTGACCGTCGCCGCGCTGCTGGTCCTCGGCACCGCCGCCTTCTCCGGGCTGGGCCTGCTGATGGCCGGCACCCTGAAGGCCGAGGCCACCCTGGCCGGCGCCAACCTGGTGTTCGTCCTGCTGCTGCTCGGCGGCGGGGTGATCGTGCCGCTGACCAGGTTCCCCGAGGCCGTGCGGTCGGTGCTGGAGCTGCTGCCGATCTCGGCGCTCTCGGACGGCCTGCGGTCGGTGCTCCAGAACGGCGCCGGGGTGCCGTGGGCCGACCTCGGCATCCTGGCCGGCTGGTCGGTGCTCGGCCTGGCCGCGGCCGCCCGCTTCTTCCGCTGGGAGTAGGTCGGCGGGTACCGACGCACGACGCCCCCCGGCCGCCTTGGGCCGGGGGGCGTCGTGGTCATCGGGCCGGGGTGTCAGCTCTCGCTGCCGCCGCGGCGCTTGCGGGCGAGCAGGACGAGCGCGCCGCCGACCAGCAGCACGCCGCCGCCGGCCGCCGCGATGATCGGGGTCGAGTCGCTGCTACCGGTCTGGGCGAGCGCCGGCGCGCTGGTGGTGGGCGTCGGGGTCGGCGTCGGGGTCTTGCTCGGGGTGGGCGTGGCCGACGGGGTCGGCGTGGCCGGGGGCGTGGTCGACGGCGTGGGGGTCGGGGTCGCGGTCGGCGTCGGCGTCGGGGTCGGCGTCTTGGTGGGGGTGGGCGTGGGGGTGGGAGTCGGCGTGTGGCACGGCTCGATGGTCTTGGTCTCGTTGATGTTCCAGCCCTTCTCGTTCGGGTTCTCCGTGGTGGTGACCACCAGGTTCGCCTTGATCGGGGCGTTGTGATCCTTCACCGGGAAGGTGCCGTGGTACTCCTTCGGGAAGGTCTTGCCGTCCAGGACCTTCTCGCCGTCGATGGTGAGGCTGACGGTGTTCTTCACGGTCTCGTTGCCGCTGTAGTTGATCAGATCGATCACGATCTTGTCGCAGGTCACCGTCCAACTCGGCACGTGCGCCGAGGCATTGGTGGCCAGCGCCAGGGGCAGGAGAAAACCGGCCGCAGCCGTTCCGGCAAGCGCCGTCGCACCGATCGCGAAGTGCCGCTGCTGTCGTGCCATTACTTTGTTCCCCTCCGAACGGTCTTGTGCAGCAGGCGTGTTGAGTGGTTCGCGGTGGCCCGCTACGACTGTCCGGGGGACTCTACCGGCAGTCCCGCACCCCGCCACACCCCGCCGTACGACCGGATATCGACTGTCCGTCCGTCTTCCGATGTGCATGACCAGCCCATCACAGCTGTCACCTCGCGGAACGCGGATTCGACAAACCTGAATGGACTTCGTCACCTTCAAGACAGAACGGAGCCCTCGGTGATCGGGTTCAATCACCGAGGGCTCCTATTCAGTCAGCCGACGAACAGCGGGCCATTCCGGCCTTTCCGTCGATTCCGCCCCTCCGCGGCCGGGGCCGCGGCCGGGGCGGGCTCGACCGGCTCAGGCCTTCCTGGCCGCCTTGCGCCTGGCCGCCACCACGATCGCGCCGCCGGCCGCGAGCACGACCGCACCGCCGATCGCCAGCGGCAGCACCGGGCCGGAGCCGGTGTGCGCCAGGTTGCCGCCCGCGTCCGGCTGGGCGGACGGGCTGCCCGAGGCCGACGGGGCGGTGGTCGCGCCACCGGCCGACGCGCTGGGCGAACCGCTCGCGCCGGGCGTGCCGGTCGCCGGGGCGGACGGGCCGCCCGAGGGGCTCGCCGAACCGCTCGGGGAGGTCGAGGCGCTCGGCGTGGCCGACGGCGAGCCGCTCGGCACGGTCGGCGGCACCGTCGGCGTGCCGGACGGCGTCGGCACGGTGCCCGGCAGGCAGCCGGTGAAGGGGTAGTGGTGCGTCTCCGCACCGCCCTTGCCGGTCAGCGAGGCGGCGATCACCGAGCCGTTGACCGGACCGCCGCTGCCGAGGTCGAAGGCGGCGTTCGGCGCGAGCACGGTCCCGGCCCAGGCGGCCTGGCTGTTCTTGACCACCTTGGTGGCGGTCGGGAAGTTCCAGAGCAGCTTGGAGCGGATCGCCCCGCCCGCGGCGCTCTGCAGCTTGTCGTCCAGCACGAAGGCCTTCCGGCCCTCGTCCCACAGGTGGAAGCCGGTGGTCCCGGCCGCCGCCATGTCGTACGAGCCGCCGGTCACGTTGACCACCGTCACCGAGCCGGCCGGGACCTTGAGGAAGACGTCCTTGGCGCCCTGCAGCCTGGCCGCGTCGACGGTGAAGCTGTTGTACTTCGCGTCCCCGCCGGTGAACGTCAGCTTGGCGCCCTCGGCCTGGACGGTGGCGCCGGCGGTCTGCGGCACGGCGGCCAGCGAGGTCGCGGCGGCGCGCAGCTTGGCGAACTCGGCCTTGAAGTCGATCGGCGAGGAGCCCTGGGCGACGGCCCCCTGGTGGGCCTGGACGGTGGCGCCGTCGGCCTTGGAGCCGAAGACGCCGTTGCCCTTCATCACCTGGGTGTTGTGGCCGGTGATCCGGCCGGCCACGACCAGGGCGTTCTTGCCGGGCAGGGCGTCGACCTGGGCCGCGGTGAGCTCCTGGCCGACCGAGAAGCCGCCGGTGAAGTCGGCGTTGCCGCCGACCGCGACCGCGCCCTCGGCGTCGGGGGTGTGGGTGTCGTCGCCCTCGATGAATTCGCCGTAGAGGTTGGCGACCCCGAGACCGCGGCACTCCTGGTCGGCGCCGACGGCCTGGGCGGCCGGCGCGATGAGGCCGGCCAGTGCGAGGGAGCCACCGACGGCGAGCGCGGCGGCGGAAGTGGATATGCGCATGTGCAGGTCTCCGCTTACGTGCGGGAGGAGGTGGGAGAGAGGTCCGAAAAAAGGTATGGACCAGAGGCGCACTCTCTCCACCCGAACCACAATTGGTCAAGACCAATGCGCATCTTGAGGGATTCACCCCCTTTGTCCGCGTGTCCCGTCCCGGCGTGTCGCCGGCCCCGGACTCCGCCGCCCACGGCCGCGCGCAGCCGTGCCCCGCCCCAAGATCGCCTGTAAGGCCGCCTACGATTGACCCCGTGCCTAACCCCTTCTCCCTGCTCGCCGAGCGCTGGCAGCCATCCGCCGAGATGGTCCGCCGCGCCACGTTCGCCGCGCTGGTGATGAGCGTGGTGATCGTCGTCACCGGCGGCGCCGTCCGGCTCACCGCCTCCGGCCTCGGCTGTACGACCTGGCCCCGATGCACCGACGAGAGCCTGACGCCCACCGCCGAGATGGGCTTCCACGGCGTCGTCGAGTTCACCAACCGGATGCTCACCTACGTGCTGAGCGCCGCCGTCGGCTGGGCCATCCTGGCCGCCCGCTGCCACCGGCCCTGGCGGCACAGCATGACCCGGCTCGGCTGGGCGCAGTTCTGGCTGGTGATGAGCAACGCCGTGCTCGGCGGCATCACCGTGCTGACCGGCCTCAACCCGTACACCGTGGCGCTGCACATGATCGCCGCGATGGCCCTGGTCTGGGTCGCGCTGCTGATGTGGGAGCGGTCCAAGGAGGGCGACGGCCCGCCCCGCCTCTCGGTGGCCCGGCCGATCCACCAGCTCTCGTACGTCCTGGTCACCGTGATCGGCCTGCTCGTCGCGGCCGGCACCCTGGTGACCGGCGCCGGCCACCACCCCGGCACGCCCAAGGACAACAAGATCGTCCCGCGCATCCCGATCGACTACGACCGCCTCGCCCAGTTCCACGCCGACTTCGCGTTCGTCTCGGTCGGCCTGGCCATCGCGGTGATCTTCGTCTTCGCCGCCGTCAAGGCCCCGCAGCCCGCCCGCGCCCGGGCCAAGGAACTGCTCGCCGTCCTGCTGCTGCAGGGCGTGCTCGGCTTCGTCCAGTACTTCACCGACGCGCCCGAGCTCATGGTCGGCCTGCACATGCTGCTCGCCGCCCTCACCTGGATCGCCGCGCTGCGCGTCCCGCTCGCCCTGCGCACCCGCGCGGACGCGGCGGCCGCCGATCAGCTGCCCGCCCGGGCCCCGCAGACCGCCTCGGTCTGACCCCCGGCAGCACCGACGGCCCGGCTCCTCCGCACGGAGGGGCCCGCGCGGGGCCGATTCCCGGGCGGGGTGAGCCCCCGCGCGGGTTAGCGGCCAACACCATACACAAAGAAGCGCCCGTAATAAA